>JASHZK010000260.1 GCA_030042575.1 Acidimicrobiales bacterium | reverse complement strand
CGACGTCTTCACGTTTGGCCCAAGGACATCTTCACGTTTGGCTGTGACACTCTCGAGAGCTCGTGAAGAAGGGGAGACTGCTCGACCCGTCGATGAGGATCCCTGGTCGCCGCGGAGGTGAGCAGCGCCGCCCTTGCGCCCACAAGCGCGTACTACGGCGCCGTGCCGACGGCGACCAGATCGTCGAGCGTCTTGCGGCGCTTGCGCCGCCGCCGTGGCTCGAGACCTGCGGCCCGCCGCCGGGCGCCTTCGGCCTGACGCGCCTCGAAGGCATCGGCCACCGCCAGGTTGCGCACGACCAGGGCGCAGGCCAGGAAGAGGCTCATGGGCACGAGGCCCATGACCCGGCACCAGCCCCGGGCGACGTCGATGGTGGCGGGGTCTTTGATGCGCGAGTTGGAACGCTCCACCGAGGTGCGCCGGGCATAGGAGCGCCGCCAGGCGGCCGAGGGGTAGGGGTGCTTCTGGGCGGTCTTGGCGGCCACGGTGGGCGGGACGGTCACGGTCTTCTGCCTGCAGCAAGCCGGGGCGCGCTCGGGGACAGCGGTCACCTCGGGATGGTCGTAGGAAAGCGCCATCGAGCCCCGGCGCAACGGACAACGCAGCTTCCCGAGCAGCGCCGGGCACATCACCCGGTGATAACCGTCTCGGTCCTCAGAGCTCACCTTTCCCAGGCGATAGCGATCTGCCTCGGCGGTCCTCTGGTCGTGATCTTCGAGCTGGGCGCCGCTGGCGTCACGGGCCGGGGGTCCGAGCCCGAGCAGTGCCGTGGGAGTGGCCGGGCAGTACAACGAGCCGTTGCAGATGACCGCGCCGGCGAAGGTGCCCTGGGGTCCGCGGTCCTGGGGGTGCAGGTCGGTGACGATCCTGGCCCCGGCGGCGCGCAGGCGAAGGGCCCAGTTCTCGGGGACCCGATGGGCGTAGCCCGAGTCGGCGAGCACGTCACCGAGTTGGACGCCAGCGTCGGCCATGTGCGCGAACACCCCCACGAAGGCGGGCACGGGATCGATGTGACAGGAGCTGAGCAGCATGCGGCGCACGAGCTCGGGGCCCTCGGGACCCTCTTCGTCACGCACCATGGTGGCGAGCGAGAGGTAGTAGCCGAAGAAGCTCTCGTCACGCTGGCCGGGATGGTGGCCGCGGCGATGACCCCAAGAGGCCTCCGGGTCGACGCTCGGTGCCCCTGGGGAAAGCGGCGCTCGGGCGAAGCTCTCGATGTCGGTCCAGTCCGCGGCCAACGAGGTGCTCGCAGCCTTGTAGGGCGTTTCCACGCTCGCTTCGGTCAAGGCGTCGAGGACGGCCCCCAACGACGCCGAAGGCGTTCCCCCGGGGAGCGGGCCCTCGAGCGCCTGGCGCAGGAGCGAGAAGGTGCGCTCGATCTGGCGATAGGACAGCAGGTGGGGACGGCCTCTCAAGCGCAGGAGGATCCCGAGTCGCCAGCGGTCGGCTTCCTCGAGGGCGAGCAGTGCCCGGTGCACCCGGGTGAGATGGGCCGGCCGGCCATCGGCCAGGGCCAGGAGGATCCCGAGCAGCAGCGTGCGGATCCTGAGCTGGCGAGGGCGGACCCCGACCGGCAGGGACTGCTCGACGGCGGTGATCTGCTCGGCCACGCCGGGATCGTCGAGGACGGCCTCGAGGCGTCGAAGGGTCACGCTCAGCGCCGGCCTCCGAGCAGAGCCACGGCCCGGGCCTCGTCGACCGGCTCGAGGTCGGCCACGATGTCGGCCAGACGCTGGGTGCAGCGCACGCCCGCCGCCTCGAGAAAGGCTCCGATGCCGAGGTCTTCGGCACAGGCCGCCAGCCACGTCGAGCGCAGCCGTCCGGTGTCGAGGACCGGGAGGTGCTCCCCGCCCGCCAGCGAACGCACCAGGGGATGGGTGACGTTTTTGCGTCTGGGATCGCTGAAGCCGATGAGATAGCCGCCCGACGCCGATCGAGCCGCCAAGAGGAGTCGCTTCTCGAACCGCTGGCGCAGCGGCACCACCCGGGCCCGGGGCCCGCCCACCTCGACCAGCACGCCACCGTGACGCTCCACCACGTCGCGGCCGCGCACGGACCGGAGGTCGCTCCCCATGAGCCCGGCTCCGGCCCCGAGGCAGATGAGGGCGCCGATCCGGTGCCGGCGCTCCTCGGTGGGCTGGGTGTCGGCCAGAGCCAGATACGAGGCGATCTCCGCCTCGCTGTAGGGGGCCTTGGCCCGCTCGCGCGGCAGGCGGGCCGCAGGTGCCTTCTCCGCCAGCACCCGGGCGGCCACGAATCGCAGGTTGGTGCGCGCCGTGCGCCTGGTTGCTGCGGAGACCTCTTGCAGGCCGGTGGTGCAGAACCGCTCGATGACCGAGGGGTGCAACAGGACCTCGGCCGACAGCTCGAGGCCTCGCTCCAGGCCGAAGGCGCCCAGGCGGCTGGTGGCGAACAGCAGGGCCCGGGCTCGCGCTGGTCGTGGCGGTGCACTTTGGGCCACCACCGCCTGGGCGAAGGCGGCGGCCTCGGCCGGAACCGTGCGCGGCGAGAAGCGGCAAATGGCCCTGGCCACGGGATCGGGCGGTAGCGTACTGTCTTTATACAGTACGACAACCACGCCAAGGGGGACCCCCGGTGCCAAGGTGTGCTCCAGTGCTGAGCGCCACCCAGAAAGAGGAGACCCGGCGCATCGCCGCCGAGCTGGCGCACATCGCCAGATCCGGCCACGTGCTGGCCGGCACCATCAGCGAGCGCCGGACCCATTGCGGGCGACCGGGATGTCGCTGCATGGCCGATCCGCCCCAGCCCCACGGTCCCTACTTCCAGTGGACCCGCAAGGTGCGGGCCAAGACCGTCGGTCGATGGCTGAACGGTGCCCAGCGAGACGACTATGCGCCCTGGATCGAGAACCATCGCCGTCTCCGGGAGCTGCTCGCCCGCTTGGAGGAGATCGGGGAGGCGGTGCTCGAGGCCGATCCACGCTTCGAGCGCTGATCCCCGCCTGTGGACAACGAGGGGGCCGGTGCCGCTTATCCCGTGATCAGCCGGTTCAGATGCTCGCCTTGTCGCTGGTGAAGGCCAAACGTGAAGACGTCGCCAACCAGTCCTCCGCGCCGACCTGCGCGGCCATGTTGCCGCTGTCCCCTCCCCGATCGTAGAGGGTGACTGCGACATCGAGGGCGCTGTCGACCGGCTGGAAGACGACGTCGAGCTGCAGCGCGTCGAACAGCGCCCGTAGTTCGCCGTGGGCCGCCGCGTCGAGCGAGGTGGCGAGGATCGGCAGGCAGTCGAGCAACGGGGCGACGTCGGCCAACGTGGGCGCCTCAGTCGCCGACTCCCTTGCGAGTGTCACCAATCGCTCGCGCCGTTGGGCGATTGCGTCCTCCAGTTCGGTCACGCGCTGGCCGACACGTCGACGGAGGGCGGCGGTGACGTCGTCGGCTTCGAGGTTGACAAGCTGGCGGGTGAGACGCCGTTCGAGGTCGGCGATCTC
>JASHZK010000259.1 GCA_030042575.1 Acidimicrobiales bacterium | reverse complement strand
GCCCCGTCGGCGCCGCCGCCGTGGCCCAGGGCGGTGGCCGTCACCACCGGCAGGGCCCGCCCCCGGCTCAGGAGCTCGGCTCGGCGACGCGTGAACTCCCCGAGCTCCCGGCGCCAGTGCCGGACCGCTTCGTCGCTGTCGGCCAGCTCGAGGACCCTGTTCGCCGGCGGAGGGACACCGGCCAGGGTCGTGGGGGCCGGCTCGGGCAAGCGCCGCCACAGAAGAGGATGGTCGCGGCACAGCGCCTCCAGCCGGGCCGCCAGGCTGGAGTCCCCGGCGCCGTTGCGCGCCCTGTGGTGCAGGCACAGCACGAGATGGTCGCGGGCCCGGGTCATGGCCACGTACAACAGGCGGATGCGTTCCTGGCGGTCGAAGGCGCGCTCGGAGGCGGCCGCCTCCTCGTAGCCGGGGCTGCACAGCTCCTTGCCGGCTCCCACCTCGAGAGAACCGTCGGTCTGCCACAACACCGGTTCGGGTCGGAACCCGGCGCTCTCCTCGCGTTCCAAGCCGGCCACCACCACCATGGGGAACTCGAGTCCCTTGGCGCCGTGCACGGTCATGACCCGCACAGCGTCGTCGTCGGCGTCGGGCGGGCCCAGACGGGTGCCGCGGCCGTCGCCTTGGCACTGGAGCTCGGCCCAGCGCAAGAAGTCGTGCAACGACCCGCCCACGGAGTCGTCGAAGAGCCGAACCTGGTCCGACAGCCACAGGAGGCGGTCCCAGTGCTGGCGCGGCCTGGGGAAAGCGAAGGCGAGCTCGAAGCTGCCGAGCGCGGTCATGGCCGCTTCCACCATCTGGGAGGGATCCGACCACCAACGGAGGTGATGGAGACCGACCAGTGCCGCCATGGCTCGGGCCACCGGATGACCGGCCAGCGCACCGGGCACCGGGGCACGCGGGTCCCAGGAGCCACCGCCGGCGTGCCAGGCAACCAGGTCGTCGTCGCCGCACGCCAGGCCGCCCGAGCGCAGGGCGGCCAGCACGGCCACGGCATCGGAGGGCTCTTCGGCCGCGGCCAGGACGCACAGGACGTCGCGTACCTCGTCCGACCCCCACAGGAGGGCGGCGCCCTCCAGGCGGAAGGGCACCTCGGCCTGGTCGAAGGCCTCCTCCAGGGCGGCCAGGGCGTTGCGGGTCGGGATGAGCACCGCTACGTCGCGCCAACACAACGGGCGCACCACCGAAGGGTCGCCCGGGTCGGACACCGGCCAGCCCTCGGTGACGGCCTGAGCGACGGCACCGGCCAGCTGGCGGGCGCCGGCCCGGCGGATCTCGGCCACGGAGGCGTCCTCGATGGCACCGCCGAGCACCAGCACCGGCTGCAGCTCCAGCAGCCGATGGACCGGCGCCCGTGGAGGGCCCAGCCCCTCCAGGGTGAGCTGCACGTGGTCGCCGTGCACGGTGCCGGGCAGCACCGGCCGCTGGGCGCGCAAGTCGTGGTGCGCGGCCTGGCCCGGCTCGGACTCGGACCCGAACAATTCGGCGAAGAGGGTGTTGACGAAGTGCACGATCCCGGGAACCGAGCGGAAGTTGGACTCGAGCACCACATCGTCGCCGACCGCCTGGCACACGGAGGCGAACAGGTCGATGTCGGCCCGCCGGAAGCGGTAGATCGACTGGCGGGGGTCGCCCACCACGAAGAGGGCGCCGGCCCGGGCCTGCGACAGGTCGCTCCCGCCCTCCGGGGCCGCTGCCAGCCAGGCGGCCAGCTCGACTTGGAGCGGGTCGGTGTCCTGGAACTCGTCGATGAGCAGCCACTGCCAGCGCCGGCGCAAGGCTTGCCGGGCGGTGGCGTCGTCACGCAGCAGGCGCCGGGCGTGGACGAGCAGGTCGTGGAAGGTGAGCCGGCCCTCGGCCGCCCGTCGGGCGCCGGCCTCGACGGTGAAGCGAGCCAGACGGTAGAGAAGCTCGGCCAGCATCGGGGCCCGGGCACTTTCCAAAAGCGCCTGGCGGGTGGCCTCGGCGGCGGCACAGGCGGCCCGTACCTCGAGCAGCCGTTCGCCCCAGAACTCGCTGCGGCCGTGGGGACAGGCAAACGAGGCCAGGCGAGTGAGCAGGGGCAGCGCCACCTGCTCGTCCCCGGCGCCGGCGGCGAGGTCGTGGCGGGCCGAGGTCAGCCGATGGCGCAGATGCCCGAACAGCACGTCGGTGTCCGAGGTGCACCACGGCGCCATGACGAGGGCCCGGTCCAGGGCATCGACCACCGGTCCCACATCGAAGCCGGCGAAGGCGCCGGCGTCCGGCCTCCGCTCCTCCAGGCGGGCCAGGTCGCCGTCCTCCAGGCGGTCCCAGTGCCGGCGCAGGCACCAGGCCAGCTCGGTCATGGACCGTTCCCCCAAGCCGAGGACGAAGCCCCGCAACAGCATCGGCTCCGCCTCGGGGTCGTCGAACAGCGAGTCGGTGAAGGCGGCCAGGCCGGCCTCGAAATCGGCCCGGTCGGCCATCTCGTCGAGGACGTCGAAGCCCGGAGGCAGCCCGGCGCCCAGCGCGTGCTCGAGCAGCATGCGCTGGGCGAAGGCGTGCAACGTGCAGATGGCGGCTTCGTCCACCGCGGCCGCCGCCCGGGCCAGCAGCTCGTCGCCAGGGCTGTCGGCCCATTCGACCGACAGGGTCTGGGCCAGGCGCAGACGCAGCTCGGCGGCGGCCGCCTCGGTGAAGGTGATGACGGCGACGTCGGACAGCGGCGCTCCCGATCGCACCAGCTCGACCACGCGGCCCACCAGGGACGCCGTCTTGCCGGTGCCGGCTCCGGCCATCACGACCAGAGAGTGGTCGAGGTCGGAGGCGATGCGCTGCCGGGCCTCGGCGTCGGGCAGAGCCGTGGCGCCGCCGTCGGGGTCGACTGGTGAGATCCGCCCGGGTTTGCTCACGGTGTCCGCTCCACGGCGCCGGTCAGCGACTGCGGGACCTCCACCTCGAGAAGGTCGACCACAGGACGAAGCACGACGTCGTTGCGCTTGGCCGCCCACTGGCGGTCGCGGGTGGCGGGGCACACCCGATCGAAGTCGCACCAGGCGCACACGTCGAAGCCGTTCTCGCGCCGCGCCCCCGGGATGGCGGGGAAGCAGCCGGCCTCGATGGCCCGCGTCATGCGGCCCACCACCTCGGTGAAGTGGTGTTCGGTCCCTTCGGTGAGCTCGAGTGTGTAGAAAGCGGCCGACCGCTCGGCCGACACCAGCCAGTAGCGGGCCAGCACCCGCCCGGCGCCGCCCACCCCGAAGGTGTGGCGGGCGGCCAGCGCGTAGAGCGGCAGCTGCAGGCGCCGCCCGCCCACCAGCAGGTCCGAGGTCAGCTTGGCCAGGTTGGCCTGGCGTCCCGTCTTGTAGTCGGACACGACCAGATCGCCACC
>JASHZK010000258.1 GCA_030042575.1 Acidimicrobiales bacterium | reverse complement strand
AGCGGGGATCCCACTGACCCACACCTGGTGCGGATGCGCTTCTTCGGGCAGGCCATGCTGGCCCTGCACGACCTGCCCAAGCCGACCATCGCCAAGGTCGGCGGAGTGGCGGCCGGGGCGGGGCTGAGCCTGGCCCTGTGCTGCGACCTGACGGTGGCAGCCGAGAGCGCCCGACTGTCGGAGATCTTCTCCCGGCGGGGCCTGTCGGTCGACGGCGGCTCGTCATGGTCGCTGCCCCGGCTGGTGGGGCTGCACCGGGCCAAGGAGCTGGCCTTCTTCGCCGACATGCTGAGCGCCACCGAGGCGGCCGAACTGGGACTCATCAACCGGGTGGTCCCCGACGCCGAGCTCGACGCCTTTGTCGACGGCTGGGCCCGGCGCCTGGCCGCAGGTCCCCCGTTGGCGCTGTCGATGAGCAAGCGCCTGTTGAACAGCGGCTCGTTGGTGTCCATGGCCCAGGCCTTGGAGGACGAAGCTCGCAGCCAGACGGTGAACTTCTACTCCGATGACACGGCCGAGGCCATGCGGGCCTTCGCCGAGAAGCGTGAGCCTCGCTTCGAAGGCCGCTGACATCCACAGGACAGCGGTGGGCGGTGCACCTCGGCGGGTTCTGGTCCTGGCCCCCATGCGCTCGGAGTGGCGCCCGGTCGTGAGGGCCATGGCCGCCGTCGGGCGCTCCCGGATGGGGGGCATGCCGGTGTTCATCGGACGCGCTGGTCGGGCCGTGCTCACCGTGGCCATGATCGGCGTGGGCCCGTCGGCCGCCCGCCGCGCCACCGAACGCCTCCTCGGAGCAGCCTCCTTCGACCATGTGGTGGTGAGCGGGATAGCCGGTGGGATCGGTTCGGCCATCGCCGTGGGCGACCTCGTCACCCCTTCGGAGGTGGAGGATCTCACCACGGGCCGGC
The DNA here is from genome assembly GCA_030042575.1 of Acidimicrobiales bacterium. Taxonomy (GTDB): domain Bacteria; phylum Actinomycetota; class Acidimicrobiia; order Acidimicrobiales; family UBA8190; genus UBA8190. The sequence continues at coordinate 5,874 of JASHZK010000258.1, read as the reverse complement.
GCTTCACCCCGGCCACGCTGGGCGACCATGAGCCCTGCGGGGTGGTGGCCACCACGGCCGCCGAGCTGATCCTCGACGAAGAGAGACTGGAGGCGCTGAGCGACCGGGGCGTCGTCGCCTTGGACATGGAGACCGCCGCCGTGGCCGAGGTGTGCCAACTCCGGGGCCGGCCGTGGTCGGTCTTCCGGGTGGTGAGCGACCGGCCCCGAGACGGCCTGTTGGACCACGGGGTGTTCGACCTGCTCGAGTCGGACGGCACGATCGACGCCGTTCGCACCCTGCGCTACGTGGTGGGGCGGCCCTGGCGGATCGGGCCGCTGGCCCGGCTGGCCCGTGACTCGGGCGCCGCCGCCCGCAAGGCGGCCCGGGTCACGGTGGAGGGCTGCGCCACCCTCTGAGGGATCGCCGCCGCTAGGCCTCGGCTGGCCTCGTCGAGGTGTCCCGTGTCACATGAGCGGCCACGTAGAGCCGGCTTCCCACGTGCACCGGCTGGAGCCGGACGTGGACGGGGACCAGGTCGCCTTCGGCCGTTTCGGCCTCGGGGTAGAGACCGGGATCCATCTCGCGATCGCGGGGCTCGACCTGGTATCCGCGTCGGTAGGCCTGATGACCCCAGCGCCGCTCGGCTGGGACGAGCATCTCCACGAATTCCCCGGTGATGTCGTCGGATCCCATGGCGAAGAGCTCTTGGGCCGGGCCGTTCAGCCCGAGGACGACACCTTGGAAGTCCACCACCACCACCGCTGTCTCGGCGGCGTCGTATTCCGGCACGGCCTGCTTGACCTCGTCGGGAATCTCCAGGGAGGGCATCTCGTCGACGGTCAACGGGGAAGCTCCTTGATCGAGGCGACACCATGTGGACAGGCCCGGGCGGGCGGCTGCCCACCAGCCGCCGTCGGGGCGCTACCTTCGCCAACCGTAGCGGCACGGTCGTCGACGGCCGGTCGCCTCGCTGAGAGGTAGGCAGACAGCGGGTGTCGCAGGACTTCCTAGCCGAGATGGGCGCAGCCGGCCGTTCCACCACCACGTGGTCGAACGGCCCCGGCGACCGCTACGCCACCCACAGCCACCCGTACCGCAAGACCCTGTGCTGTCTGTCCGGCTCGATCGTGTTCCACGTCCCCGATGGCGACGTGGAGCTCCGCGCCGGCGAGCGGTTGGTCCTCGAACCCGGGACTCCCCATTCCGCCACGGTCGGCCCCCATGGCGTGCGCTGCGCCGAGGCGCACGGCTGAACGACACAGCCGTCTTCTAGGGTGCGATCGGCGTCTCGTGCGGCCGGCGCCTGCAGCCAGCGGCCCTCCTCCGGATCCTCGGCGAGGCAACCCTGTGCGAAGGAGTCGCTGTGCTCGCCACCGTTTCCTCGGCCACCCTGCAGGGGGTGGACGGTCGCCGCGTCGAGGTGGAGGTCCACGTCTCCTCCGGCCTCCCCTCTTTCACGGTGGTCGGCCTGCCCGACGCCGCCGTCCGCGAGTCACGTGACCGCGTGCGCGCCGCCGTGCTCTCGAGCGGGCTGGCCTGGCCGTCGTCGCGCATCACCGTCAACCTGGCGCCGTCGGGGCTGCGCAAGAGCGGCGCCGGTCTCGACCTCCCCGTGGCCCTGGGCGTGCTCGCGGCCACCGAGGCCTTGGCCGACCTGTCCCTCGCCGGTGCGGGGTTCATCGGTGAGCTCGGCCTCGACGGCTCGCTGCGCCCGGTTCCCGGGATCGTGCCCATGGTCGACGCTCTGGGGCCGGGGCCGGTGGTCGTGCCCGTGGCCTGCGTGGGCCAGGCCCGCCTGGTCTCTCCTCACGCCCGCGGCGCCTTCACCCTGGGTGAGGTGGTGGCGGCCCTGCGGGGGCTGCGCCCGTGGCCGGAACTCCCCCCAGTTCGGGTGGCCGACCCGGTGGCGGTGCCCGATCTGGCCGACGTGCGGGGCCAGGTGGTGGGGCGCAGAGCCCTGGAGGTGGCAGCTGCCGGTGGCCATCACCTGCTCCTGGTGGGCCCGCCGGGATCGGGCAAGACGATGCTGGCCACCAGGCTCCCCGGCCTGCTGCCGCCGCTCAGCCGGTCCGACGCCCTGGAGGTCACCCGCATCCACTCGGCGGCCGGTCTGACCCTGGCCGACGGGGCCCTGGCCACGCGCCCGCCCTATCGCGCTCCGCACCACGGGGCCACCGAGGTGTCGCTCGTCGGCGGGGGCACCGCCTGGATGCGGCCGGGCGAGGTCTCTCTGGCCCATTGTGGCGTGCTCTTCTTGGACGAGCTGGCCGAGTTTCCCGCCGCCGTCCTCGACGCCCTGCGCCAGCCGCTCGAAGAGGGGGTGGTGCGCGTGCGCCGGGCCCGCCTGTCCGCCGATCTACCGGCCCGAGTGCTCCTCGTCGGAGCCATGAACCCCTGTCCGTGTGGCGAAGCGGGGGTGCGGGGTGGTTGCCGCTGCACCGACGCGGCTCGGGGACGTCACGAGCGGCGCCTGTCGGGGCCGCTGCTCGACCGATTCGACCTGGCCGTGGCCCTGTCGCGTCCCGACCCGAGCGACTTGATGGGCGCTTCGTCGGGTGAGTCGAGCGCGGTGGCGGCCGGCCGCGTCCTGGCCGCCCGCCTCGGAGCGCAGACCCGCGGGGTGCGGGTCAATGCCGAGCTGGGGGCCGACCTCCTGCGCCGCCGCTGTCCACTGTCGGCGTCGGCTTCGAAGCTCCTCGAGGACCGGCTGCGAGCCGGCACCCTCTCGGCGCGGGGCCTGCACCGGGTGTGGCGGGTGGCCCGCACCTTGGGCGATCTCCAGGACCCGGCCGGACCGATCACCGACGCCCATGTCGCCGAGGCGCTGGCTCTGCGGGCGGCGCGGGACCTGCTGGTGGCCCGGTGAATCGTCGGTCCTGCACCGAGGAGGAGGCCTGTGCCGCCGCCTTGGCCTGGCTGGGCACCTCGCCGGCACGACTGCGCCGGCTCCTGGCCGGCTCGAGCGCCTGCCGGGCCTGGGAGGCGCTGATGGCGGGTGACCACCCCGAGGACCCCGACCGGCGAGCTCTGGCCCGGGCCGGACCGGGGCTCCCCGAAGAGCTGGCTCGCCGCTGTGAGGTGGCCGGCATCTCGGTCCGGGTGCTGGGCTCGGCCGACTACCCGTCGAGCCTGGCGGCTGACGGCGAGGCCCCTGCGGTCATCTTCCTGGCAGGGAACCCCCAGGCTCTGGAAGCGGAGCCCAGAGTCGCCGCGGTGGGCACCCGCAGTGCCACGGGCGGCGGCCGGCTGGTGGCCCGGGCCATCGGCCGTGCTCTGGGGGAGCGTTCGGTGACGGTCGTCTCCGGGCTGGCCGAGGGCGTCGACAGCGCCGCCCTGGCCGGCGCGCTCGACGCCGGCGCCGGCGCCGTGGCCGTGCTCGGGGCCGCTCACGACGCCGCCACCACCCGCGCCCAGCGCCGGCTGTGCCGGAGCATCGCCGAGGGCGGTGTCGTGCTGTCCGAGCTCCCGCCCGGGGCCGTCAGCGCCCGCTGGCGCTTCGCCGTGCGCAATCGGATCATGGCGACGCTGGCCCGGGTGGTCGTGGTGGTCGAGTGCCACGCCACAGGCGGAGCGCTGCACACCGTGGACGCCGCCCGCCGCCGCGCCGTCCCCGTGGCGGCCGTCCCCGGCTCGCTCAACAGCCCGGCGTCGGATGGCACCAACGCCCTGTTGGTCTCCGGAGCGCGCTGCGTGCGCCACGGCGCCGATGTCATCGAGCTGCTGGCTCGTCTCACCGGGTGGAAGCCGGCGCCGCCCTCGATCGTGGCCGCACCCGTCGACAGCCCTGCCGCCGGCTTCGATCCGCTGGCGGCGGCCGTGCTCGGTGCCCTGGAGCACGACCCAGTCGGTCTCGAGGCGCTCGTCCTGCGCACCGGGGCCAGCCTGGCGACGGTGGCGCTGGCCCTGGAGCAGCTGGTGGCGAGCGGACTGGTCGTGGGCGAGGCCGGGTTCTGGTCCCGAGCGGGCCCCTCTAGCCGAGCACGGTGAAGGGATCGACGGCGCGCCGCCCCAGGGCCTCGGCGGTTGCCTCGTTGACGAGCTCGCCGCCCGCCACGGCCAGCCCCGGCAAGAGCGCCGTGTCGGATTCGAGGGCGCCGCGCACCCCGTTGACGGCCAAGGTGACGGCGTAGGGGAGGGTGGCGTTGGTGAGCGCGTAGGTCGAGGTGTGGGGGACGGCGGCCGGCATGTTGCCCACCGCGTAGTGCAGCACGCCGTAGTGCTCGACCACGGGGTGGTCGTGGGTCGTCTCCACCGTGGTGGCCACGCACCCTCCTTGGTCGACGGCCACGTCCACGATGACCGACCCGGGGGTCATCTGGCGCACCATCTCCTCGGTCACCACCACCGGCGCCCGTCCCCCGGGGACCAGTACGGCCCCGATCACCAGGTCGGCGTCCACCACCGATCGTTCGACCACCGCCCGGCTGGAAGCCAGGGTCATGATGCGGCCCCGGTGGATCTGGTCCACCACTCGCAGCCGGTCGAGGTCGCGGTCGAGGAGGAACACTTCGGCCTCCATGCCCTGGGCGATCCACGCCGCGTTGAGCCCCACCGTGCCCGCTCCGACCACCACCACCCGCGCCGGCCGCACTCCGGGAGCACCCCCCATGAGCACACCCCGTCCCCCCTGGGCCCGTTCCAGGAAGTGGGCACCGACCTGTGGGGCCAGCCGGCCTGCCACTTCGCTCATGGGTGCGAGAAGAGGCAACGAGCCAGACGGGCTCCGCACCGTCTCGTAGCCGAAGGCCGTGGTCTCGGCTTGCAACAGGGCGTCGGCCACCGCCGGGTAGGCAGCCAGGTGCAGGTAGGTGAAGAGCACGAGGTCGTCACGAAGGAAGCCGAATTCCTCGGGCTGTGGCTCTTTCACCTTGAGGACGAGCTCAGCGGCCCAGGCGCTCTCGGTGTCCACCAGCTCGGCTCCGGCACCGGCGAAGTCGGCGTCGGTCAACGACGATCCCGCGCCGGCACCGGTTTCCACCAGGACCCGCAACCCGTGGGCGCTGAGCTCCCGGACACCGTCGGGCGTCACCGCCACGCGGTTCTCGCCCGGCTTGACCTCGGAGGGCACGCCCACGATCACGGACGGAGGCTATCTTCCGCGCGGGCGATAGCCTGGGCCTTGTTGCGTCCGGTTGCGTCCGACGCCCGGATCTCGACCCGAGGACGATCGGCGGTCCGAGCGAGGAGAGGTGAGTACGTGAGCGCCACGCGTATCGAGACCGACTCCATGGGACCCATCGAGGTGCCGGCCGAGCGCTACTGGGGAGCCCAGACGGCCCGGTCGCTGGTGCACTTCCCCATCGGCGACGACGTCATGCCCCGGGCCGTCATCCGGGCCCTGGGGGTCCTCAAAGAGGCGTCGGCCCGGGCCAACGCCGAACTGGGCCGGCTGGATCCTGATCTGGCCGAGCTCATCATCGAGGCCGCCCGGCAGGTGGCCGACGGCGACCTCGACGGCGAATTCCCGTTGTCGATCTGGCAGACCGGTAGCGGCACCCAGACCAACATGAACGCCAACGAGGTCATCGCCAACCGGGCCATCGAACTGGCCGGAGGCGAGCGGGGATCGAAGTCCCCCGTGCACCCGAACGACCACGTGAACATGTCGCAGTCGTCCAACGACACCTTCCCTACGGCGATGCACATCGCTGCCGCCGAACAGGTCGTCCACGCGCTCGAACCCTCGGTACGGGCGCTGCGCGACGCGCTCGATGCCAAAGCCGAGCAGTTCGACGAGCTGATCAAGATCGGCCGCACCCACCTCATGGACGCCGTGCCGCTCACCTTGGGACAGGAGATCTCGGGGTACGTGGCCCAGCTCGATGCCGACCTCGACCGCATCGACGCCTGCCTGCCGGGGCTGTACGAGCTGGCTCTGGGAGGCACGGCGGT
>JASHZK010000257.1 GCA_030042575.1 Acidimicrobiales bacterium | reverse complement strand
CCTGCTCGAGATCGACGGCAAGCCGGTGTCGCTACGGGTGACCGGCACCACCAAGACGGCGCTCGCCGGTGGGGCGCTGTCCATCCAGCCCTGCGGGGCCGACGCCGGTGGCATCACCCTGGGCTCAGACACCCACGTCGTGGGAGCCACCTACGGCGGCCTCAGCGGCTTCGACATCGACCAGCTGGTCCTCGACTCCGCCGCCGGCGGCGGACCGGCGCCGGCTCCGGGACCCGACGACACGGTCTCGGCGCCGGCGGCACCAGGGCCCGCCCCCCAGGTGCAGGTCGTCTCCGAGCAGAACACCGACTGGAAGCTCAAAGTGACGGGGGCCACCCACCCCTTCTGGCTGGTCTTCGGCGAGAGCATCAACGACGGGTGGCACATCACCGTGAACGGCAAGACGGTGGCGGGACACCCGACGCTCGTCGACGGCTACGCCAACGGCTGGCTCCTCGACCCTTCCGAGACCGGTTCGTCCACGCTGGAGGTCACCGTCAGCTTCACGCCCCAGTCGGCGGAGAACCTCTCCCTCGTCGCCTCCGCCGGTGGCGTGGTCCTCTGCCTGGGTCTCATCTTGTGGCCCCGCCGTCGTCGGCGGCTGGCGTGGACAGCGGAGCAACCCTCGCTGGCGGCCACCGAGGCCCAGCGGTCGACCCGTCGCCACGTCCCTCTGGCACCGCACGAGGCCATGGCCATCGCCGCCGTGGTGGGGCTTTTGGGTGCCACCCTCATGCCCGGTCTCGCCCTGGCTGCCGGCGCCTTCCTCGTCGTCTTCCTGTCGGTGCTCTTCGCCCTGCTGCTGGCCGGGCTCCGGCGGCTCATCCGCCTCCTGGTGGTGGGCTTCGCCTCGGCGGCGGTCGTCTACACGTTGATCGAGCAGGCCATGAACCGCTTCTCGTCGGCGGGGTGGCTGATGCACTTCGAGCGGGCCGACGACTTGGTGTGGATGGCGGTGATCCTGCTCGCTGCCGACGTCGCCGTGGGCCTCGTGCGGCGCCTGGTCGAATGACGGAGTCGCTGCGGGGCTTCTACGAGGACCCCGCCACCCCTGTGCGTTCCGGCGTCGAACGCGCCCAGCGGCAGATCGAGATGCTGCTCGCCGCCGCCCGCGGCCGTGGGCAGCCGTTGCGGCTCGTGGACGTGGGCTGCGGGGACGGGCTGTGGACCATCGCCGCCCGCGACGCCTGTACCCGGGACAAGGGCCTGTCGGTCACCTTCGTCGGCCTGGACTGGTCGATGGCTGCGCTCACCACGGCCCGGAGCCAGGGCCTGCCCGTGGCCCGCGCCTCGGTGGAGCCCCCGGGGCTGCCACTGGCATCACAGACGGTCGACATCGTGATCATGAGCGAGTTCATCGAGCACCTGGTGGACACCGACGCCGCCCTCGACGAGGCGCGCCGGGTCCTGGCCCCAGGTGGGGTCCTGCTGCTCTCCACGCCGAACCTAGCGGCGTGGTTCAACCGCGGGCTTCTGCTCGCCGGGGTCCAACCCGTCTTCTCGGAGGTGAGCCTCCGCGGCATCTACGGACGGCCGGGCCGCGAGGTGGTGGGCCACCTGCACCTGTTCACCAGACGGGCCCTGGTCCAGATCCTGCGCGGGCACGGTTTCGAGGAGGTGACCGTGGTCGGGGGCCGGTACCACGACGTGCCCCGCCCGCTGCGGCCGGTGGACCGGCTCATGTGCGCTATGCCGGCGTGGTCGTCGATTCTGCTGGCATCAGCACGAGCTCCCTCCTCGGCGCCGACGACGAGGTAACCACCGTGTGCCGGTGGCGCCAGGCGACGACCACTGCCAGGGTCAGGGCCAGGGCGCCTTGGGCGGCCAGGTCAGCATGGGTGGTGCCCACCAGGCTGTGACCGGCCAGCCAGCACAGGACGACGAGGAGGACCGAGCCACCGGCCAGGGGGACGACGACCCAGCGCCATCCGGTGCCGAGGAGGTACACGGCGAGGACGAAGCTCACGCACAAAAGCACCATGGACAGCACCAGAGCCGAGAATCCGGCCGCTCCCGCTTCGTAGCGTGTCCCGAAGACCAGCCCGAGGATCCGGCTGGGCATGACCGAAGCACCGGCCAGGAGCACCACTGCCGGCACCGCCAGCAGGCCGAGGGTGTAGCCCATCTGCCGCAGGGCGTGGCCACCCTGGCGGTAGCGGATGGACGTCTCGGGCAGCAGGTAGTTGACGAGCAGGATGGCCAGGTACACCAGGGCCTTGGAGGGAACCGAGATGGCGCCGTAGGCACCGGAGTGTCCCGGGGACCGGCTGCCGAAGATGACGACGTCGGCGTTCTGCAGCACGGCCAGCAGTCCCATGCTCAGCGCGGCGGCGGCCACGTCGGTCACCAGGTCACGCCCCGAGTGCACGACGGCCCGGGCCTCGTCCGGCGGCGCACCGCCCACGCCGGAGCCTGCGTGGGCGTCGGCCCGCCACAGCGCCCAGCGCACATGGACAAGAGCGGCCAGCTCGCCCAGGAGGATGCCGAGCGCCGCTCCCTGGAGCCGGAAGGCGGCAGCGAGCACGATCATCCCCGCCGTGCGGGTCGTGCCCTCGACCACCAGGTTGGCGGCGAGCACCCGGTAGTGGCGTCGAGATTGGAGCACGCCACGGTCCATGGCAATGAGGACCCACACCCCGCCGGCGCAGACCACCTCCACCATGGCCGTGGACCCGGGCAGGCGCATGGCGTCGGCGATCGGCTGATGGGCCAGCCACACGACTGCCACCAACCCGGCCAGGGACAGAAGTCCCACCCTGTGGACGTGGCGCACCCAGGCGACGACCCGTTCTCCCACGGCGCCGGCGTCCCAGGCGGTGACGCGACGGACGACACCGACCATGAGAGCCATGCCGGGCATGGACAGCGCCAGGAACAGTCCCAGCAGTTTGGTGAGCGCTCCGTACTGGACCGGCACGAGGAACCGGGCCACGAACACCGTGCTCAGCAGGTTGGCTCCGCTCGCCACCAATCCGGCCACGACCAGGGGCTGGAATCCGGCCACCTCACGACCGGCGGGGAGGTCCCTCGATCCTTGGAGGTCCACGGAGGAAGCCGGGATCCCGCTCTGACTCACGGCAGGCGTCGGAGGGCGACGGCCAGGTTCCAGGTGACCACCTCACGCACGCCGGGCACCAGGAGCACCGGCCTCGTCCAACGAGGCAGGTAGCGGGGAAAGGCGTCGAGCAGCTCCAGGCCGGGCAGCTTCTTCACCTGGCGCAAGAACGGGTTCACGCCCAACCCGAACATCGTCTCACCGAACCGGTTCTTCGGCGGCTTGCCGTGGACCCGTTCGAAACGGCGCATGGCCCGCTCCCCACCCAGGTAGTGCCAGGGCGATGTCTCGTGCCCCCCCCACGGGCTCAACCACAAGGTGTAATTGGCGAAGACCACGCCCCCCGGGCGCACGACACGACCCATGTCCCGCACCACCGATATCGGGTCGCTGACGTGCTCGAGCACGTTCGACGAGCACACCACGTCGAACGTCCCCTCGGGAAACGGCATGGTAGCGGCATCGGCCACCACCGCCCAGCTCAGGGCGCGGTCGCGGCAGTGCATCTCCTCGAAGTCCACGTCCAGGGCGAAGGCCCGGGCCCCCGCCGCTCGAAACGCCTCGGCCAGGTCTCCGGGGCCGCTGCCCACGTCGACGACGAGGCTGCCGCTCAGCTGGCAGAACTGGCCGACGAGGGCGACGGTGTCGGCGGCGAGGAGCCGGTAGAAGCGATCCGGGTCCGACTGCTCGTGGCGGAAGGCGAGCACGACCCCGAGCGAGTCGCGAAACCTCCGCCGACGAGACGGGGACTCCGGGCGCGCCCGGGCGTGGCATCGCTCAGCTAGCTCTGCCGTCCCCCCCACGACGCCCTCCAGCGGTAGCTCGCCGGGCCGTGACCGGCAGCTCACCGGTCATCGTAGGTGAGGAAGAGCTCCTGAGCACCCTTGGCGACCGTGATTTCATCAGAAGTGACGATGGGTTCGGCCGGGCCCTCCTCCTTATGCTCGATCAGCGAGCTCACGGACGGAGCCGGCCGCCCCTTGCTGGAGCAGGCCGCCGCCCGGTCGACGGTGCTCGCGGGGGGGACGGGTGACTGAGGTCGTGGAGTCTGCTGTGGGCGGTGCTGTCCCGGTTGCGGCGCACGTTCGGGCCCGCCCAAGGCCCAACGGGCGCTCCCCCTCGTTCGAGCCCGGGCGCCTGGTCGAAGAGCCGAAGCCCGACCTCGGGGAGATCGTGGAGCAGGCGTTGAGCATCGGACTCCGGCGCGTCCACATCCTGGCCTGGAGGGACCTCGAGGATCCCGAGGCCGGCGGGTCCGAGCTCGTGGCCCACCGGGTGGCGTCGCTGTGGGCAGAGGCCGGGCTGGAGGTGACCCTCCGCTCTTCGGCTGCCGAAGGCCGTCTGTCGGTGGCCCAGCGCGACGGCTACAGGGTCATCCGCAAGGCGGGCCGCTTCTCCGTCTTCCCGCGCAGCGCCTTGAGCGGGCTGGTATACCGCCGGGGCCGGCCGGACGGACTGGTCGAGGTTTGGAACGGCATGCCCTTCTTCTCGCCGTTGTGGGCCCACTGTCCCCGGATCGTGGTGATCCACCACGTCCACGCCGAGATGTGGCGCATGGTCCTGTCGCCGACGCTGGCACGCCTCGGCGAGACCATCGAGCTTCGCCTGGCACCACCTCTGTACCGGCGCAGCCGCGTGGTGACCGGGTCGTTCTCGTCGCGCGACGACCTGGTGGCCATGATGGGCTTCGCCCCCGAGCGGATCGAGGTGGTCCCCTACGGACTCGATGCTCAATTCTCGCCCGGCGGGTCGAGATCCAGGTCTCCCCTGGTGGTGGCCGTGGGGCGCCTGGTTCCCGTGAAGCGCTTTGACCTCCTGATCGACTCGCTGGTGGACGCCCGGCGGCTCGTGCCCGACCTGCAGGCGGAGATCGTGGGAGAGGGCTACGAACGACCCAACCTGGAAGCCAAGCTGAAAGAAGCAGGAGCGCAGGATTGGATCAAGCTCGTCGGGCACATATCGGACGAAGAGCTCGTCTCCAGCTACCGACGGGCCTGGGTGGTCGCCAGCACCTCGGCGCGCGAGGGGTGGAACATGACTTTGACCGAGGCGGGCGCCTGCGGCACGCCCGCGGTCGCCACCGACATCGTCGGTCAGAAAGACAGCGTCCGCCACGAG
>JASHZK010000256.1 GCA_030042575.1 Acidimicrobiales bacterium | reverse complement strand
GCACCCACGCCGTCAGCTCGACGAGAGCCGCCTCGGCCTGCTCCTCGGTCCCCTCCGGCGCGAAAGGCAGGGCATTCGTGATCACCGGCTTCACCAGACGCCGGAATCGTTCCTCGTCCTCTCCCATCGGAGGGATGCCTGTGATCCGACTGATGACCGTGTTGGGAATGGGGTCGGTGAACTCCGACATCACGTCCACGACGCCGGTGCGACCCCGGAGGGGCGCTGCGAATCGCTCGACCACCTCGGCGATCTGGGTGTCCATGCGGGCGACGGCACGGGGGGTGAGGGCGCCCGTGACGAGGCGGCGCACTCGCAGATGATCGCTCCGCTCGAGGGCGAAGAGACTGTGGTCGGCCAACCATCTCAGGTATCTGCCGTCAGGCGCTTCGTAGAACTCCCACGCCCGCCGGTCGGGGGTGGCGATCTCGGCATCGGCCAGGAGCCGCTTGGCGTCTTCGTAGCGGCTGACGAACCACAGCGACCGGTCCTCGACCCAGTGCACCGGGTCGTTCTCTCGGAGCCACTCGATTTGGGGGTAGGGATCGATCTGGAACTCGGGCGAGAAGACTGCCGGCCTGGTGTCCGTGGTCATGGGTCCGTCCTTTCGGCGTCGTTTGCCCTGCGCCTTCAGCGAAGCTCCCGCCGGGCGGATCAGCGGTCAGACTGGTCCCATTCCTCGGAGACGATCTGCACCTCGATGAGGGACGCGACCTCGTCGGCCAGGTCTGGACAACGGCAGGGCACCTCGGCCAGGTCGGCTTCGAGCACCAGGGAAACCAGGTGGTCGACGACACGCTGCTGACCCTTCTGGATCAAGCGGGCGGTGAGGGGCGGGAGCCGGAGGACCCACGGCCGCTCGTCCTCGGCGTGTCGGACGAACAACTCGAGCAGTCGCGAGGCTTCCCGGCTGAGGACGGCGTGGTCGCCCTTGTTGGCCAGTGCTGGTAGTTCACGGGCCACTTCCAGGATGCCGGCGTGGGCGCCCCGGCTCCTGGCGACCGGGTCCGCGGGTTCACGGCCGAAGAGCTCGCCTGGCTGGATCGGATCGACGGTCATGTGCGAGCCCCCCTGGGAGTCGGCGGGGCAGCCTGGAGCAAGGCTGGCTGCCTCCGCCTCCCAATATCTGCTCCCGGGCCAGGGCTGACAAGGGCCGGGCGCCCAACTGCTACCGAGGGTGCCCAGGTAGGGCGGGCCGGGCCGTCCCCATCGCCACCCACGGCGGCGCCAGGTCCGATAGCGCCCGGTGGCTCACGACCGGTAGCGTCCCGGCCGATCGCCGGCTGCTCCGGCCGGCGCCGGAGCCCGGGAGGGGCCATGCTGCTCGAAGGTCGCGTGTGCGTGGTTTCGGGAGCCGGACCCGGCCTGGGGCGCCAGGTGGCCCTGGCCGCCGCCCGCCAGGGGGCGGACGTCGTGCTGGCCGCTCGTCGCCCGGAGGTTCTCGACCAGCTGGCGGCCGAGGTCGAAGAGCTGGGCCACCGGGTCATGTCGGTGCCTACCGACATGACCGACGTCGGCCAGTGCGCACAGTTGGCGGAGAAGACGATGGTGACCTTCGGTCGTGTCGATGCGCTGGTGAACAATGCCTACACCGAAGACGTCTTCCAGACCTTCCGGCGAGTCGACCTCGACGAATGGAGGCGACTGACGGAGGTGAACCTGTTTGGTCCACTCCAGGTGACAAAAGCGTTCGTGCCGGCCATGACGGAGCAGGGAGGTGGCTCCGTCGTGTTCGTCAATTCGATGATCGTCCGCAAGCCCCTACCCCAAGAAGGCGGCTACGCCGTGTCCAAGGGCGGGTTGCTGGTCGCGGCCCGGGTGTTGGCCAAGGAGCTGGGGCGCTTCGGTATACGGGTCAATTCGGTCCTGCCCGGCTGGATGTGGGGACCACAGGTCGAGCTCTACGTGCGCATGGCCGCCGACCGGCGCCGGGTAGCGGAAGCCGACGTGGTGGCTGAGATCACCCGGGACATCCCGATCGGTCGTGTGCCCACCGACGCCGAGGTGGCCGGGGCGGTGGTGTTCCTGGCCTCGGACCTGGCCGCCGCCGTGACCGGTCAGGCCCTCGACGCCAATGGGGGAGAGGTCTTCGCCTGACCCGCCGCAGCGCTCCCCCGGTCGAGGTGCCGGAGGGCCGTGGTGGGCGTCGGACCGGTGATCCAGGCGCTGTTCTCTCCGGCCGGCCCCGTGCCCGCCCCGCCGACCGGCTGGTACCGCTCACCACCGAGCTCGATGTCATCACCGGGCCGGAAGTCGCTGCCCTGGTCGTCTCTTGATGTCGTGGTGGCTTCGCCGCTGGCGGTGGCAACCGGGGCCCGGTCGCCGGGGACGCATCTCCTGCCCCGCACCGGCGGTGCGGCCTTGAGCATTCGCTTCCCTCGCCCCTACGGTGGGTTGCCATGGAGATGGAATATCGACGCTTGGGCCGTAGCGGCCTCAAGGTTTCCGTGCTGTCGTTCGGGTCGTGGGTCACCTTCGGCCCGCAACTCGACACCGGGCTCGCTTCCGATTGCATCGCCGCGGCTGCCGAAGCGGGGGTCAATTTCTTCGACAATGCCGAGGCGTATTCAGACGGCAAATCGGAGCAGATCATGGGGGAGGCTTTTTCGGCCTTGGGTTGGCCTCGTTACCGCTACGTGGTCTCCACCAAGGTCTTCTGGGGAATCCACGACGCCGTGAACATGCGCAACACCCTGAACCGCAAATACTTGATGCAGGCTGTGGACGCCTCGCTCGAGCGCTTGGGACTCGATTTCGTGGACCTCCTCTTTTGCCACAGGGCCGATCCGGACACACCCATCGAGGAGACGGTTTGGGCCATGTCGGACATCGTCGGCGCCGGCAAAGCCCTGTACTGGGGGACCTCGGAATGGGAGGCCGACGAGATCCGAGCCGCGTGGGAGATCGCTGAACGCCACCACCTGCACAAGCCCGTCATGGAGCAGCCCCAGTACAACCTGTTCTTTCGGCACAAGGTCGAGAAGGAGTACGCCCGTCTCTACGAGGACATCGGGCTGGGCCTCACCATCTGGAGCCCCCTGGCGTCGGGACTGCTGACCGGGAAGTATCTCGACGGAGTACCCGATGGCAGTCGGGCCACCCTGCCCGGATACGAGTGGCTGCGCGACTACTTGGTCAACCCCGACGCCAACGCCAAGGTCAAGGCCCTCAAGTCGCTGTCCGACGAACTCGGCTGCACGCTGGCCCAGCTCTCGCTGGCTTGGTGCACTAAGAACCGCCACGTCTCCACCGTCATCACCGGGGCCAGCCGGGTGGAGCAGGTAAGAGAGAACATGGCCGCACTGGAGGTGGCTGCCCTTCTGGACGACGAGATGCTGGCCCGCATCGCCACCCTGATGAACTGAGTCCCGTCGCCGCCCCGGCCCGAGAAAGGCTTTGGATCACGGCCATTCGAGCAGGGTGTTTCTGAGGCGTTGCACGGTGGAGTGAAGACCGAGCGTCTCGGCCATGGCGTCGAATGATCCATAGCGGGTGCGTACCTCAGCCAGGAACCCCGCCATCGAGGCCGGCTCTACCGATAGCACGACCGGGGCGAAGCGCTCCACCGCGTCGGCCGAATCGGCGTACTCGGCCCGGAGGCGGTCAAGGATCCGCACCATGGCCGCTGCCGACAAGACGTAGTCCTCGACTATCAGCTCGTCGGCCACCCCCAGAAAGCCCAAGATCAGGGCGGCCAACACTCCGGTACGGTCCTTGCCGACGCTGCAATGGAATACGGCCGGCAGGTTGTTCGCATCAGCCAGCAGGT
>JASHZK010000255.1 GCA_030042575.1 Acidimicrobiales bacterium | reverse complement strand
TGGTCGACCACAGCGGCAGGGTGACGAGCGAGGCGCCCAGGCCGATGGAGCGGGCGGCCAGCAGCAGGTTCTGGGCGCTCGGGTAGATCGAGCCGTAGTGACTGGAGAGGCCCACGGGGGGCAGCGGCACGAAGGGGACACGCGGCCCGCCGCGCAAGCAGCACACCACCAACACCGGCACCTCCTCGAAGTGCTCGACCTGCCACTGCACCGAGCGAAGGATCCTGGCGGTCTGCTCGTCGGTGCGCAGCCGCCGGCCCAGCCCGCCGTAGAGCCTCCAGGCGCGGCGGTACTGGCGGGCCAGTGCCTGTTTGACCGCCCGGTCACGCACCACCACGAACTCCCAGTTCTGCCCGTTGGAGCCGGTCGGCGCCTCCAGGGCGAGCTCCAGGCACCGCAGGACGATCCCTTCGTCGACCGGATCGGTCAGCACCCGGCGGACGGCTCTCTGGGTGGACATGGCCTCGTCCAGTGGCATGGCCAGTCGGCCCTCCACCTCGGTGGGGTCGACCGTGGGAGCGCGGCTGTCGTCCATGGCCAGAGTATGGCCGTTCCCGTCACGCCCGGGCAGATCCCCCTCTCAGCTGAGTCCCGAGGCCAACGGAGCCTCGATCGCCTCCATCCTCGTCGTCAGCCATCGGTACGAGGACCTGATGTCGGCCAGGTCGTTCGGCTCGGTGACCGTCCGCTCGGCCAGTCGGGAGATGGCGTCTGCCTGGCGTAGGAGGATGCGACGTTGCTCGGAGCTGGTCGTCTCCTCGACGATGGTGGTGAGGGCGGTCAGCATGCGGAGAATGACAGCCGGCATACCACCTGCCGCCTGCCGGACCTTGTCGAAGGCCCGGTTGACCATCCGGGGGTAGGAAGGGTCGGCCTCGATGAGCCGGATCCTGCCCTCCCGGTCGAAAAAGACGCCCTCGGCCAGGGCGCGGCCCGACACGCGGCTGACACCAGCCGACAGCCAGTCGATGCAGGTCAGCGCGGTGAAGGTGTCGTTGACCGCCGGCGACAAGGCCCGAATGGCGATCTCGACCAGCTGGTCGATGGCGAAGACGGGGTCCTGCATCAACGTGCGCTGCGGCCCGGTGACATGGGCCTTGGCCAATGCCGCCGCCACCTGGTTGGCGGCACCTCGGGGCCACACCGTGGCCAGCCGGTGCCCGGCCACGACGAAGTGCCCCGGTCGGTGCTCGAGCCGGATCACCGAGTCGGTCTGAGCGGCGATGTCGACCAGCTGGGCGTACCCCACGAACTGCAGGTATCCGCTGCGACTGGCCTCGACGGTGCCACCCCGGGAGTCCAGGAGGCTCTGCAGCTCCGCCAGTGATTTCCCCTGGCGCTCGCCGGTCCCCGGGGCTGCCGATGCTGCTCTGGGGAACTCGTAGTCGATGGCTCGGCGCAGGTCTCCGGCGATGCCGGCGATGACCTCGGGCAGCTGGATCGACTTCGAAACGTGGTGAATGAAGTAGATGAGCACGGCCAAGTCGACCAGGGTCAGTGCCTCGGACACAGAGATCGACAGGTGGGGGACGAAACCGGTGCCGCTGTTGCCGGTGATGGAGACCAAGGTCAACAGCGAGTAAACGAAGGTCGAGACGAAGATCCCGAGCGTGACCTGGTTGCCCACGTCCCGGACGAAGTTTCGCATCATCCGCGGTCCGAACTGCTGCGAGGCCAAGGTGAGGGCCACGATGGTGATGGAGAACACCACGCCCACCACGGTGATGACCGCAGCAGCGAGGGAGATGATCACTTCCCGGCCGGCACCGGCGGTGCTGGTCACGAGCCAGTGAGGAAGGGTGATCCTGTGGTGATAGGCGGCCCAGTCGATCTCGAACGTGACGACGTAGAGCAGGCCTGCCAGCAAGACGAGAATGCCGGGAACGAACCAGAAGGTGGTGCGCAGGGCCTCCCAACGCCAGCTGGGCAGGCGGTGCCGGCCGTTTCGTCCCACGAACCCGAACGCCGGCCGGGGCCGAGGCAGGTCGTCCATCTTGGCGTCCGTCATGAGTTGGCCTTTCTGCCGACCAGACTTCCCGGCACACCAAGGACCCCAGAATACCAAGGCCGAGGCAATGGTCCAGGCCTGAAAGGCGACCCGAACACTCGAAGAGGTTCGGCCGTGACGCAGGGTATCATCCCCAACGTCTCTTACGACCTTGGGAGTGACCGACCGATGCGGATCGAGCAAAGAGGTTGGTGACGGACATGGCGAGCGCGAGCGGATCACCAAAAGAGAAGAACCCCTCGTCGCACATAGACGCGAAGATCGAGGAGTTCGACGACTGGCGGGGCGAGACCCTGTCCCTGCTTCGCTCGCTGATCAAGCAGGCGGATCCGGAGGTGGTCGAGGAGTGGAAGTGGGTGAAGCCGTCCAGTGGCGGAACGCCCGTCTGGTACCACAATGGCGGAATCTGCACGGGTGAGGTGTACAAGAACGCTGTGAAGCTCACTTTCTTCAAGGGTGCATCCTTGGACGACCCTTCGGGCCTCTTCAACGCCAGCCTGGAAGGCAGGGTCCGACGCGCCATCGATTTTCACCATGACGACCCCATCGACGAGAGGGCCTTCAAGGCTCTCATTCGGGCCGCCGTCGCCCTCAACACTTCCTGACCGGCGGCCATCGGGCCCGTCGCTGGCTCTCGGGACACCAGGGTGAGCAGCCTCCTCCCCGGCGGCGCCGGAGCCAGCTGAGGTGGACGAAGGGTCGTGACCCCACCTGGTGCCGGCCATTCGTTACCATGAGCCGGCGGCCCCGTCGGCTTTGGTGCGTGAGCCCCTGCGCTGGCGTCGGGCGATAGGGCCCGCCGGCGCCCGTCCGGGCCCTCAGGACAGGCGCGTGGCGTCTCACGAGGAGAGATCGGTCATCCCCCCCAACAAGGTCGCCAACGAGGATCGCCTGCGAGCCCTCGGGGAGGAGATGCACCGGTCCGCTCCCAGAGGCGGCCGGGGCTCGCGCGCCGCGCACGGCCGGCGTCGGCGGCGGCGACGCCTGCGCAATACGCTCCTGATCACGCTGGCCGTGGTGGTGATACTGGTGGGCGCCGCCGCCGGCTACGGGTTCTACCTGACGCACGACCTGCACCGGGTCGACGTCAAAGGCCTGTCGGGCGGCTTCAAGGGCGGAGAGGAGGCCGGCACCGAGAACATCCTCATGGCAGGGTCCACCTCGCGCTGCGCCTTGAGCGTCCAGAATCCCCAATACGGGCTGTGCGACGAGGGAGTGAACGGGATCAACAGTGACGTGATC
>JASHZK010000254.1 GCA_030042575.1 Acidimicrobiales bacterium | reverse complement strand
GCCCGATTGCCATACATCGGCAGTTGCCGGCCGCCGGTTGAGGACAAGGACGGAATTTGGCCCAGACCACTCCTCCGGATCGTGCATGCCTGGTGTTGTGGTCCCGAACCAGGGTGGCCAGGAAGCCACGGGTCTCGTGATGGTCAGTGGGGCGTGCCCGCCCCTGCCTGCGGCAGCGGGGCCAGGCCAGCTGCGGTCATCAGGGCTCGAGTGAAGGCGCTCATCTCGCCATACGGCAGGCGAACAACGGGCCACCATCTGACATCGAGAGTCTCGTCTCCGTCAGGCCGTGGAACCCCGTCGACAACCCGACCGTCGAAGACCGTCGTTACATACGAGGTCTCATCGCCATTGGGGTACGTCATGCGGAACTCCCGTCCCCCCACAACTCGCAGTATCGAGTTCAATTCGACGACAACCCCAGCCTCTTCCTGCGCCTCGCGACGAACAGCCTCCTCTGGCGACTCGTCGGGCTCGATGGCTCCGCCAATGGCAGCCCACGAGCCGCTGTCGCCCTCTCTCACGAGGAGCACCCGACCATTCTCGTCGTGAGGAAACACAGCAACGGAAGGAAGCAACAGAAGGTCGTGACCGACCTTCTGGCGTAGTCGGGCGATGTAACCGGCCATCGGCATCTGGGCACGTTATCGCCAGGCACCCACTGGGCCGTGGCGAACGACAGAACTGCTCGAAGCCCCTGACACAGCGGGACATGCCCAGGGTCCGCTGATCCCCGAGGGAGCGGCCCGCGGTCATGGCCTCCCGGACAGGGCGCAGCGCCAGGGCGACATGTCAAGGCCCGGGTAGCGACTGGCAACCCCGGCGAGGGTCTCTTCGGTCCAGAACGCGTGCCCGGGACCAGGGAACCCGAGGACACTCAACTGGCGCGGATTCGCACCTTGGACGAAGTTGTGCCACTCGGCGGAGAAGCCCTTGAACGGCCAGGCCTGGTATCCGCCCCACTCGAGGCCGGCAGGCTTGTAGGAGACGTGGAGCATGAACCGTGCTTGGGTGGGATCGGTGAAGTCCACAGAACGGTGGTAGACGTCTGGTCGGTAGACGACGATCGATCCTGCCGGGGCGCTCGCATCTGAGGGTTCTTCATAGAGCTCGCCGTAGTCGTGGAGGTTCAAGCTGTGCTCCTCCACCGGGACGTGGCCGGTGAGGGTGCGGGACACGAAGCGGGTGGCGCCGTTCTCACGGCCGACGTCGTTCAGGTAGATGAACGTCTCCATTTGGTGGTAGCCCGACTCGGCTCGAGGGACCGTGAGGGTGTGGTTGGGGAAATCCACGTGCAAGAGCTGGTTGTACTCGGAGGCCTGGTTGGCGTACTTGGCCGTCATGATCGCCAGGTACATGCGGACCTCCGAGGTGCCGAGCAGATCCTCGGCCAGGGAGATGAGCAGATCACTCACCACCAACGCGTTGAGCGAACGACTCCGGAAAGGGAACTCCGGCCAAACGGCGTTCCAAGTCAGCCACCTGTCGAATTCGTCGCCGGGCCGGCTCTCTGCCATCTGCTGCGCACTTGGAAATGCCTTGCCTACGGCTCTTTGAGCGGATCGCAGGGTGTCTTCGGGTACGACCCGTTCGAGCACGCACCACCCGTCCTCTTCCCACGATCGCCGTTGACGCCGATTGAGGACCGAAGCCACGGGGATGAAGGGTACCGGCAGCCGGAGCGAAGTCCCGGAAAACGAGGGCGTTCGCCGCTGGTGGCCGGCGACGCGACCGACCGGTCGAGTCAACCCTTCGTCTCGGCCCGGCTCCGCGGCCCGGTCGGGTCAGCGGGGCCGGATCGCCCGGGATCGCTCCCGTTGGGACCGGCAGGAGAGTCGACCTCGGGGCCGTGGCGCCGTCCGCCCGCCCCTCGCCTGCGTCACGGGAGCTGCACGCTCCCGTCGAGGGCAATGGTCCACGCCGGGTTGTGGGCGACCTCCCACGGGTGACCGTCGGGGTCGATGAACACACCGGAGAAGCCGCCCCAGGAAGTCTCGGCACCGGGACGACCTATGGTGGCTCCCGCCGATTCAGCTCGGGCGAGAACCGCCTCGACGTCGGCTGGCGAGCCCACGTTGTACGCCAGGGTCACGCCTCCCCAGCCTCCTCCGTCAGCCACACAGCTGTCGGCGGCCAGCTTGTCCCTACCCCACAGGGCAAGGACCATGCCACCCGCCTGAAAGAAGACCACGTCCCCGTCGGGCGACGACCCTGTCCAACCCATTGCCTCATAGAACCGGCGGGCACTGGAGGTATCGGCTACGCCGAGGGTGATGAGTGAGACTCGCTGGTCCACGCCCATATCATGGCCGACCTTCCCAGCGCGTCGTCGAGCCCCGGTCTGGGCGGCGGCCACCTCCTCGACGGCACCGAGTCCGACAGTGTCGATGCCACGACGGAGGTGCGGTCAGGTCGGGCTGGGGAATCGGTCTGCCCAGGAGAACAACGGCTCGTCGCCGAGCTTGCGCAGCTCCTCGAGTCCTCCCTTGTCCAAGCACCACGGACCGTCAAAACCTTTGGCGTCGAAGTAGACGACTGCACGAATGTCGGGATACGAATCCTTGAGGTCGGAACCGAGTCCTCGGAGGTACTGCGCCTGTTCGTCTCGAGCCGAACCGAGCAGCCTTCGCATACATGCTCCTCGAACGGCAAGGCCATAGGAACGTGCTCCCGTCTCTGCAATCATTATCGGCTTTCCTTGGAGGCGCCAGACCTGGTACCACGAACCGAAGAGACCGGAGAAGCCGGACACCCCACCTTTCGAGCCTTCGTAGCCGTCGACCGCGATCCAATCCACCTCGGCGGCTCCGGGGTAGAAAGCGGCGAGGTCGGCAACTGTGCGGTGGGCGGCGATGCCGGGGCACCACACCATGGCCACATTGGTCGCACCCACCGCATGGAACAGTGAGCGGATCTTGTCCCATGCTTCGATGTACAACGGACCCGCTGACGGGGAGAGCTGCAAATTCATCTCCCAGAACCAGCGGAGAAATACGGGTTTCTTGTTGTTCTTGAGCGCAGTTGCCAACGCCCGGATGGTTGCGTTCTCCTCTCCTGAGACGATGGCATCGAGGTAGGAACTGGCTCCATTTCCGGCCCAGTCGATGAGAGGAACGGCTCCCGTGCGGGAAATTGCGTTCACCTCTTTGACGACGGCCGGTGGGGATGCATGGAATCCGACGTAGTCGTGGAGGATGGAGAAGTGCCAACCCAGGCGATGCTCCAGGGAGACGGCCTGGGCGACAGATGCCGTTGCTCCGTTCGCACTCTGCTCCGGATTGACCCATGCGCCGAGATATGCCCTTCCCCGGGCGGGAACGAGCGGTGGGGTGAGTGCCGGGGCCGGCGATCCCGATACCAACCGTACGACCAAGAAGACGAGTCCGCCGCCCAGGAGCACGACCAGGACGATGACGAGTGCGATCGGTTTCCCGCGGCCGTCTTGACCGTCGTGGCCCACGCCGCGGACCCCGGGCGCCTCCGAACACCGGACGCCGTCGTCATCCTTCGGAGTTTCGCGGTCCCGGTTGCCGCCCACCTTCTGCGCCGTCGTCACGAGGGCCCATTGTGCTCGCGCCGTCCGTGCCGTCGGTGGCGCCGTCGGAGACGGACCACGCCACGGGACGACGCTCCACGTCCTCGCCCGACACGGCTCTTCGGCTCCCCGGAGACGGTGACGACCGGTAGGTGAGAACACGACCCGTACGCGAAACCCCCCACCGGTCCGGGTGGGGGGTTTCAACGGGGATGTGAAGTGTGGATGTTGTCAGGGACCGAATGCGGAGTCCCACACAGGCATCGGCCTGTCGTCCTGCCACCTTGAGGCTCCTCAACCCAACAGAATCGCAACAAATCGCCGCCCCTCTCCGGGCGGGCAGCCCGCCAGCCCACCAGCAGCCCGGAGGCCGGGCGCCGACGAAGCGGGACGCGAGCTAGGAAGGGTCGGTGGAGCTCGAGGAGCTGAAGGTGACCGGTTACGAGCGGTCGGAGGCGGTGGCCACCATCACCCTCAGCCGCCCCGAGCGCCTGAACGCCTGGACGGGCAGGATGCACACCGAGTACCGGGCCCTTTTGGCCCGGGCGGTCGCCGACCCGGCGGTCCGGGTCATCGTGGTCACCGGGGCAGGCCGGGGCTTCTGCGCCGGCGCCGACTACGAAGCCCTGGAGCACCACGCCGCCCGTGGCGCCTACGACCCGGGCACCGGCCCCCACCTCGCCTACCCCGGCTACGGGGTGCGCCCCGAGTTCGACGCCGCGTTCGCCTATCACTTCGGCATCCTCAAGCCCGTCATCGCCGCCGTGAACGGCCCGGCCGCCGGGGTCGGCCTGGCCCTGGCCTGTTACTGCGACCTGCGCTTCGCCGCCGCCGGGGCCAAGCTCACCGCCGCCCACGGTCGCCTCGGCCTGCCGGCCGAGTTCGGCCTGTCGTGGCTGTTGCCCCGCCTCGTCGGCTTCGGCCATGCCGCCGACCTGTTGCTCTCGAGCCGGGTGGTGCTGGCCGAGGAGGCCCTGTCCATGGGTCTCGTCAACCGGGTCCTGCCCGCCGAGCACCTGATGGAGGTCGTCTACGACTACGCCCGGATGCTGGCCGAGGAGGTGTCGCCCGCCTCGATGGCCGCCACCAAGCTCCAGCTCTATGCCGACGTCTACGGCACCGTCGCCCAGTCGGTGCAGAGCGCCCGAACGCGCCTCGAGGAGATGGTGGCGGAACCCGACTTCTCCGAGGCGGTCGCCGCCCGCCGCCACGGGCGCCCCCCGCGCTTCGCAGACCCCACCTGAGCGCTCCTAGGCTGGCTGGGCGCCGGGTCGGTCCGGCGCGACAGAGGTGGCCGGGATCCCGGCCAGGGGGAGGTGCGGGCCGTGGCCGTCGCCGAGAAGGAACTGGTCGTCCGTCACGTGGGAGACGACGACGCCCCTTGGGTCGACACCGGCATGGGGGTCGAGCTCAAGCTCATGCGCTACGACAGCGACCGGGGCACCTGGACCATTCGCAACCGCTTCGCCCCCGGCGTGCAGCTGCAGCGTCACCGCCACACCGGGCCGGTGGAGGGCTACACCCTGTCGGGCCGCTGGCACTACCTGGAGTACGACTTCGTCTCCTCCTCGGGCTCCTACATTTACGAGCCGGCCAACTCCGTGCACACCCTGCACGTTCCCGAGGACAACACCGAGCCCACCGACGTCCTCTTCGTCATCGAAGGGGCCCTGCTCAACCTGAACGACGACGACACGGTGGACAACGTCTTCGACGGCCCGGCTTTCGTCGAGGTCTACTTCGCCATGCTCGAGGGCGCCGGCCTGCCCCGGCCCAACGGGCTCATCCTCCGCTGACGCCGTTCGCCGGGTCGCCCACCGTCGTGCCCGCCGCGGCCCGACCCGGCGTCGAGCTGGCGGCCAGGGTCCTCGACCCTGCCCTCTACCGCTCCGACCCCCATCCGCTCTTCGCCCTCCTGCGGGCCCAGGCGCCGGTGGCGTGGAACGAGGAGAGGGGATTCTGGGCGGTGTCCACCCATGCCGAGGTGAGCCGGATCGAGAACGACCACGAGACCTTCTGTGCTTCGAAGGGCATCCTCGTCGACGAGATCGGCACCACCTACCCGTCGCCCCCCACCATCCTCCACTGCGACCCGCCCGACCACACCCGCTACCGGCGTCTCGTCCAGCCCGGGTTCAAACCCTCGGTGGTGCGGGCCCTGGACCCGGTGGTGCGGGCCCGGGCCAAGGCCCTGGTCGAGCGGGTGGTGCCCGACCAGGTGGTCGACGTGGTGCCGCTGCTGGCGGTTCCGCTGCCGCTGCTCGTCATCTCCGAGATGCTGGGCATCCCCGAAGACGACTGGGAGCGCTGCTACGAGTGGTCGGAGGCGATCGTCCCCGGGGCCACCGACTGGCCCGAGGAGAAGAAGCGGGCGCTCCTGTCGGAGATGATCGAGTACCTGGTGGACGCCACCAAGGCCCGGCGGGCCGAGCCCCGAGGCGACGTGCTCACCGAGATGGCCCTGGCCCAGATCGACGGCGAGCAGCTGAGCGACGACCAGCTGGCCATGTTCTTGGTCCAGCTGCTGGTGGCCGGCAACGAGACCACCCGCAACCTGATCGCCGCCGGTCTGGTGGCCGTGGCCCAGGCGTCCGAGCAGTGGGCCCGCCTGCGGGCCGATCCCTCGCTGGCACCGGTGGCGGTCGAGGAGCTGTTGCGCTGGACCTCGCCCGTGCTCTCCTTCATGCGGACCGCCACCCGGGACACCGAGCTGCGGGGAGTGGCCATCGCCGAGGGCGAGGCGCTGCTCATGCTCTTCTCCTCGGCCAACCGTGACGAGGAGGTCTTCGGCCCGACCGCCGGACAGCTCGATCTCGGGCGCCAGCCCAATCCGCACATCGCCTTCGGCTTCGGCAACCACTTCTGCCTCGGTGCAGCCCTGGCCCGCCTCGAAGGGCGGGTGGTGCTCGAGGAGCTCCTGGCCCGCTTCTCGAGGATCGAGGTGGCCGGCACCCTGGAACGCACCGGCTCCTCCGTGGTGGCCGGGATGACCAAGGCCGAGCTGCTCTTCACGGCGGCCTGAGCGTCGCCGCGGCCCGGGCCGGGCCATGGGCCGAGGGTCGGCGGTTCGCTCCTCAGTCGTTGGCACTGACCTCGGCCAACAGGTCGGCGAATTTCCGGGCGGCAGCTCGCCGGCGGGTGGGCACGTGCTCGGAGGGCACCTCCACCGGCTGGTAGCGCTTCAGGACATGGCGGGCCACGGTGACCTTGTGCACCTCGTCGGGACCGTCGTAGATGCGTGCCGCCCGAGCGGCGCGGTACATGTGCTCGAGGGGCATGTCGGTGGAGAATCCCAGCGATCCGTGGGCCTGGATGGCACGGTCGATCACGTTGTAGAGGACTTGCGCCCCGTAGTACTTGATCATGGCGATCTCGACCCGGGCGGCCGGCGCCCCCTCCCGATCCATCTTCCACGCGGCCTGCAGCGTCATGAGCCGGGCGGCGGCCATCTCGGCCATGGAGTCGGCGACCCATCCTTGGACGAACTGCTTGTCGGCCAGCACCGACCCGTGGACATGGCGCGACACGGCCCGCTCGCAGAGCATGGCGAAGGCCCGCTGCGACTGTCCCAGCCAACGCATGCAGTGGTGGATGCGGCCCGGCCCCAGTCGCATCTGGGCCAGTCGGAAACCATCGCCCTCGTTGCCCACCAGGTTCTCGACGGGCACCCGGACGTCGCGGTAGATCACCTCGGAGTGCCCGCCCAGACGTCCGAAGTGCGGGAACGGATGCTCCATGGTGGGGACGTCCCGCACGATCTCGACGCCGGGAGTGGCGGCCGGCACCACGATCATCGAGCAGCCGGCGTAACGATGGACGTCGGGGTTGGTCACGCACATGACGATGAGGAAGTCGGCCACCGATCCGTTGGAGGTGAACCACTTGTGGCCGTTGATCACCCACTCGTCGCCGTCTCGGACGGCCGAGGTCACGATGAGGGTGGGGTCGGCCCCGGCCCCCGGCTCGGTCATGGAGAAGGCGCTGCGCCGGTCGCCGGCCAAGAGCGGCTCGAGCCACTTCTGGCGCTGGTCCTCCCGACCCGACTGCTCGATGCCCACCGCCAGCAACTCGGCGTTGCCGGAATCAGGGGCGTTGTTGCCGAAGACCACCGGGGCCAGGTAGCAACGGCCGAGGATCTCGTGGAGCAGGCCCAGGCGCACCTGGCCGAAGCCCATGCCCCCCAGCTCCGGTGGCAGATGGGCGGCCCACAGTCCCTGGCGCCTCACCTCCTGCTGCAGGGGGGCCATGGCCCGCCACAGCTCATTCTCGGGTAGTTCGAGGACCTCCAAGGGCAGAATCTCCTCGTCCACGAACTGACGAGCCCACGCCAGCTTGACGGCGTACTCCGGTTCGGTCTCGAAGTCCCAGGCCACGATTCCCTCCTCGGCGACCACCGCCACTACCGTGTCGGCGATGTCGGCCGACAGAGCACTCCCCTCCACGCGTAGCACCGTGACGCTGCGCATGCCCAGCCCCCCGTGCCCGGTGGTGCTGCCCGATCCACTGGGTCGACGCGCCAGCGCCGCCGCCTTGGACCGGGCGGCGACGGCGCTGCTCGAGGAGCGGCGTGTGCTCGGCGCCGACGAGTTGGCCGCCCTGGCCATGGTGCCCGAGGAGTCGGTGGTGGAGCTGGCTGCCTTGGCCCATCGTGTGCGCTTGGCCTGGTGCGGGCCCACGGTGGAGGTGGAGGGCATCTTGTCGGCGAAGACGGGAGGGTGTCCCGAGGACTGCCACTTCTGCGCCCAGTCGTCGCGCTTCGACACGCCGGTCAAGGCCGCTCCCTTTCTCGACGCCGACGAGGTCTTGGCCGCCGCGGCCGAAACGGCGGCCACCGGCGCCACCGAGTTCTGCATCGTGCTGGCCGTACGCGGCCCCGACGAGCGGACCATGCAGCGCATCCTCGAGATCGTGCCCCTGGTGCACCGGCGCACAGGGCTCAATGTGGCCGTGTCCGCCGGCATCCTCAGCGCCCAGCAGGCGCGGCGCCTGGCCCGGGGAGGGGTCCACCGTTACAACCACAATCTGGAGACGGCCCGGTCCTTCTTCGCCCAGGTGTGCACCAGCCACAGCTGGGAGGAGCGGGCCGAGACCTGTGCGCTGGTGCGGGCCGCGGGCATGGAGCTGTGCTGCGGAGCGCTCTTGGGCATGGGCGAGAGCGACGCCCAGCGCATCGAGCTGCTCCTGCAGCTGCGCGACCTCGATCCCACCGAAGTGCCGGTCAACTTCTTGAACCCCCGCCCCGGCACGCCGTTGGGCGGGAGGTCCCGACTGGCCGCCTGGGAGGCCATCCGCTGGATCGCCCTGTTCCGCCTGGCCCTGCCCGGGGTCATCCTGCGCTACGCCGGGGGTCGGGAAGTGACCCTGGGCGACCTGCAGGCCATGGGCATGACGGCGGGGATCAACGCTCTGATCGTGGGCAACTACCTCACCACCTTGGGACGGTCCCCCGAAGAGGACCTGCGCATGCTGGCCGACCTGCGCATGCCGCTGGGGGCGCTGTCGGGCGCGCCGTGAGCGCCCGGCGGCGAGCACCCCGGAGGACGCGCCCGGCGGCGAGCGCCCCCAGAGAACGCGCCCGGCAGTGACGGAGCGGCGGTGACCGGTCGGGCAACGAGCCGGGCGGCCTCGTCGTCGTTCTGTTGCGGCTGCGGGCGCCCCAGCCCGGAGTGCCCCGGCTGCCGCCGGGAGCTCGACCCGCCCCGGTACTGTCCGTCGTGCGGGAGGAGGCTGGCCGTACAGGTGACCCCGGCCGGCTTCCGGGCCCGCTGCCAAGGGCATGGTCTCCTGCCCGTCGAAGGTCGCTCGCCGCCTCTGTCGTAGGTGCGCGGCCGGGCGGCGACCGACGCGGTGGCGGGCCAGGCGACCGGCGACCATCGGGGTGGGAGACGACCATCGGCGTGGGAGAATCGGGGACCATGGACCGCATCGGCGTCGTCGACACGATGTTCGCTCGCCACGACATGGGAGCCGAAGCCGTCGACGAGCTGAAGCAGCTGCCGGGCCACGGCCAGCGCTTCGAGGTGGTCCACCGCACCGTGCCGGGCTTCAAGGACCTGGGCGTGGAGTGCAAGAAGCTGATCGAAGAGGACGGGTGCGACATCGTGATCGCCCTGGGCATGCCCGGCCGAGCCGCCATCGATCAGGTCTGCGCCCACGAGGCGTCGCAGGGGATCATGCTGGCCCAGCTGCTCACCAATACCCACATCCTGGAGGTCTTCGTCCACGAGAACGAGGAGCAAGACCCCGAGCGGCTGGCCGCCGTCTGTGTGGACCGAGCCCGTAAGCACGCCCGCAACGCCTACTGGATGCTGTACGAGCCCGAGCAGCTCAGCCGCCGGGCCGGTCAGGGGGTCCGCCAGGGCTACGGGGACGCCGGGCCCCTCTTACCGCCCCGGTCCTGAACCTCCGTCACCGCCACGTGGGCGTCTCTCGTCGTTGCCGCTGCGCCTAGCGGTCGAGGCCCATGGCCCGCTGGCGTCCCGAAGACGGTCCCCCGTCGTCGGCCAGCGACATGCCCCGCCGGACCAGGACCTCCTCGAGCACCCGGCGCTCCGCCCGCTCGTCACGGCGGCGCCGGGTGTCGCGCTCGACGAAGAGGTCGGCCAGCAGGTGGCGGGGCTCGGCCACCCCGGGACCAGCCCTGTCGGAGCCGGGGCCCGCAGCGGAGCGGACGACGCCGGCCGAGGACAGGAACCGGTCGACCTGCTCCTCCACGGCGCGTGCCGGCTCCCCGCGCTCGCGGGTGGAGGCCCACGCCCGCACCACGTGCCGCCGGGCGAAGGTGCGGGCCGATCCCGGCGCACCCGCCACCTCCAGGGCCTCGGCCACGGCGGCGGCCAGGCGCCGGTCGACGGCGGTGCCCGCGGCCACGCCGAGTGGTGAAAGCGCATCGTCGTCCCGGGGCAGGGCGCGGTTCGGCGGCGGGACGCGGTCCAGCACCGCCTCGAGCCGCCTGGGCCCCAGACCGGCCTCCTTGGCCCGATGGCGCCACTCGGGACGCAACTGCTCCACCGTCACCGACAGGTCCTTGGGCGAGCGGGTGACGAGGGCGGCCAGGGCGGTGGCCCGCCCCGAGGGCAGCCGGCCGTCGCCGGGCGTCGAGCCACGGGCCGCCAGATCGGCGGCGATCTGCGCCGAACGACGGGAGAAGACGCGGCGAACCTCCTCCCCCACCCCGATCACGTCGGCCCGCCCTCGGCTCGGCGCCTCCCACGCCACGCCGAGGGTGCCGGTGAGCTCGTGGCGGAGCTGGGCGTGGTAGAGGGCGTCAGCCGCCCCCCGATGGGCGTAGAGACCGCGGCCGTCGAGGGCCGACCACGCCCCATCGGGACCGCGGCCCACGTTGGCCAGTACCACGTGGGTGTGCAGGTGCGGGTCGAGGGCTCGACTCGTGTGATGCACGAAGGCGGCGGCCGGGACCGCCTGCACCGGCACCGGCACGCGGCCGGCGCCGGGCACCTCGCGGCGCACAGCCAGCGCCCGCCCCTCGACGTAGGCCACGGCCTCCGCCACCGCTCGGTCGTGGCCGCTGCGCACCGCCCGCGAGACCTCCGGCTCCCCCAGCGCCTGCATGAGGCTCACCGACTTGGGGGCGCAGAAGGTGAGATCGAACCCGGCCACGCTGACCCGCCGCCGGTCGGCCCCGAGGTGCTCACCCGATCGCGGATGGCGCCCCTGGAGCATCGCTTCCAACGCCTCCGCCTCCACCGGATCGGTGGCGTGCAGACCGGCGGCCCGAACCCCGGTGCCGAGCCAGTAACCGGGCGGCTCGACCCCCCGGTGCTCTTTGGTACCGGCCGTCTCCAGATAGTAGAGATGGCCGCCCGCTCGCACCTTGGACACGAGCAGCATCCCCACAGGGTGCGCAGCGCTCCTGTCGCCGACTTCGCCGAGTTCCTGGCGGCAACGTGCTCCGTGTCGGCCGACGGGTCAAGAGGCGACCTCGGCGCCTGCGGCGGTGTACCGCTCGAGGAGCCGAGCCGCCACCCGGTGCCCGGCGTCGACGAGCTCGGGGGGGCCGAGCACCTTTGCGTGTGGTCCCAGTCGCAGCAGCAGGCGCTCGAACCACACGCGGCTGGCCACAGCCAGCTTCACCTCGTGGCGCCCGGCGCCCCGGGCCCGCACCTCCAGGGTTGGCACCGCTTCCACCATCCACATGCCCTCGGGCTCCACGAGCACGGTGGCCAAGGTGGCGTCGGGGCCGGGGACGAAAGCGACCGGCGCCTCCCGGTGCTCCGATGGGGCGGACGACGCCAGCTCCTGCGCCCTGCGGCTCACGTTCTTCCCCGTCTCGGCCACCGAGACCAGACGGTCGAGACGGAACCGGCGCATGTCCTCGGCCCGGTGGCAATAGGCGTCGAGGTACCAGCGACCCTCGGCGGCCACCAGGGCGACCGGATCGATCACCCGCTCGCTCTCCTCGTCGCTCGACAGCGAGTAGTAGTGCACGACGAGCTGGCGCCCGGCCTGGAGGGCCCGGCGGACCTCGACCAGGTGGGGAGCCTCTCCGAGATCGACCTGCAGCCCGCTCGTGGCGCCGCCGGCACCGGGGCCGGTGCCGGTGCCCAAGGCCGCTTCCAGCTTGGCCAGGGCACGCCCCAGGGCGGCGTCGGTGTCGGAACCCGCCGTGTCCAAGATGGCGCGGGCGGCGGCGGCCAGGGCGAAACCCTCGGCAGCGGTGAGCCGGCGGGGGCGGGCCAGCTCGGGGCCGAGGTTGGCCTCCACTTCCTCTTCGTCGACCACGATCTCCATGAGCTGGTCGGGGGTGTACGGCGGCAGTCCACAACAGGCGGCCAGCTCCAGGTCGGCCACCAGCTCCTCGGGCGTCATGGCGAAGCGCTCGGCCAGTTCGGCCACCGGCGCCCGCTGCGCCCGCGCCAGCCAGGTGAGCACGGCCAGCAGCCGCCGCAGGCGTTGGCCGGCGTCGAGACGCGTCGGTGTCATGCCATGGCCCCGAGCCAACCGGTGATCACACTGCGCACCTCGGGCGGCCCGAGGACGACGACGTGCTCGCCCAGCTCGAACAGCCACGTGCGCAGAGCGTCGACATTGGTCACTTCGAGCCGGAGCACCACCGATCCGTCGGGCCGACGCGACCCGACGGTGGCCGAGTGCACCTGCTGCTCGACGAGATCGGCCACCTCGGCGCCCACCAGGATGTCGACCGCCACCGGGTCGCCCTGGCCGATGGTCCACGGGTCGTCGGCCAAGGCCGTGGTGGGCTCGAAGTCGGGCGGGAGCTCGGCGCTTCCGGGCGCCGAGAGGCGCGGCAGGTCGTCCATGCGGTCGACCCGGAACGTGCGAGCGGCCTTCTTGTCGAGGTCCAAACCGACCAGGTACCAGAAGCCTCCGCGAAAACGCAGCACGGCCGGAGCCACCTGTCGGGGGGCGCCGCGATAGGAGAACCGGACGGCGGCTTGGGCTCGCAGCGCCTCCCACAGCACCGGCAGCGCCGGCAGTGCGGGAAGCTCGGCGACCGGTCGGGCGCCGGTGGGCGCCGGTACACCCAGGCGCCACAGCGCTTCACGACCACTAGGATCGCCCAGGTGGACGGCGGCGACCGCCAGGTTGAGCGCCGCCTGCTCCTCGGCGTCGAGGTCGAGCTCCGGC
>JASHZK010000253.1 GCA_030042575.1 Acidimicrobiales bacterium | reverse complement strand
GCTGCGCACCGCCTCCAGGGCGGCCACGTCGCCCCCCACCATGAAGGTGAGGGTGCCGGCTCGCGCCCCGGCCGTGCCCCCGGAGACGGGGGCGTCGAGGTAGCGGGCACCGGTGGCGCCCACCCGTTCGTGCTGTGCCCGTTCCACTTCGGGGTCGATGGTCGAGCAATCGACCACCGTCTTCTCCGGGCCCAGGGCGGGAAGCAGGTCGTCCACCACCGACACCACATCCTGGGAGTTGGGTACGCACAGGAAGGTCACCTGGCAACGAGCGGCCACCGCCGCCGCCCCGCCGGCGTCGAAGGCGCCGCCGTCCACGGCCGCCTCGACCGGGCCGCGGCTGCGCGACGCCACCGCCACCTCGTGGCCGGACTCGACCAGGTGGCGGGCCATGGGCAGGCCCATGGCCCCGAGCCCGATGAAGCCGAGCTTCACGGGTGAAAGCGCGGCAACCACGCACGCGTGCCGGCCAGCAGCTCGTCGATCATGTGCTCGGTCACCTCCATGTCCCCCCGCCCGGCCAGCGGGTCCAGGGAGAAGGCGGCGGAGACGAGGCGGCGGTCGCCGCTGAGGGCGGCTTCCACCGTGAGCTCGTTCACCACCGCGTGGCGGTGAACGAGCTCGGCCATGGGTGCCGGCAGGGGTGCCTGGTCGCGACCCACGATGCCCTCGCCGTCCACCACGCACATCGACTCGACCACCGCCTCGGCGGGGGCGTCGGGGACCTGGCCCGTGTTGGGGAGGTTGAGC
The DNA here is from genome assembly GCA_030042575.1 of Acidimicrobiales bacterium. Lineage (GTDB taxonomy): Bacteria > Actinomycetota > Acidimicrobiia > Acidimicrobiales > UBA8190 > UBA8190. The sequence continues at coordinate 1,995 of JASHZK010000253.1, read as the reverse complement.
GGCAGCTCCCGGCGTGTCCCGGTGACGAGCGAGTCGATCACCGGGGCCACCAGCTCTCCCGAGTCCCAGGTGTTGAGCGGCTGGGTGCCGGCCAGCACCCCCTCGACGTCGGCCTCGTACTCGGCCTGGTGCTCCTGGCGGCGGTCGATGGAGGTCGTCTCGATGTTCCAGCGCGCCCCCCAGCCCGACTGCTCGGTCAGCACCGAGGGCAGGAACTCGGCGACGTGCCGGTCCCCGGCGGCGGGCAGGGCGCCGAAGCGCTCGAGCAGGGCCAGCTTGAGGACGTGACGCTGGACGAAGTCGGCCACCGTGAAGGGCTCGGCGGGAGGCCGCCCGGGGTCCGGGCGCACGGCGTCGATCCCGCCGAGCTCCTCGACCATGGACCCCACCAGTGCCAGCCCGTCTTCCCCGTCCACGTCGAGACCGGTCAGGGCCGGAAAGTGGTTCACTCCGGCCACTGTGGGGTTGAGAGCGTGATGGGGCTTGCCCAGGGCGATGGCCAGGTCCATGCAGAAGTGGCCCACCTCGTGGCACAGGCCGACGGCCTTGACGGTGGTCTCCCGGCGCACAGCCCGGGTCAGACAAGCCATGGGATTGGTGATGTTGAGCATCCAGGCGTCGGCGCAGCACTGCTCCATGTCCCGGGCCATGTCCACCAGCACCGGGACGTTGCGCAGCGACCGGTTGATGCCGCCGGGGCCGACCGTGTCGCCCACCGACTGCACGATGCCGTGGCGGGCGGGCACGTCGAGGTCGACCGCCATGGAGGCGAACCCCCCGGTGGAGATGGTGACGACCACGAAGTCGGCACCGTCGAGGGCGGCTCGCTGGTCGGTGGTCGTGACCACGGTGGCCTTGGTGTCGGTGACCTCGACGGCCAGCCGGGCGTAGGCACCGAGTCGCTCCAGGGCCCGGGGGTCGATGTCCTCCAGGACGAGGCGCATCCCGGCCAGGGCGGGGACGGCCAGCAGGTCGGTGATGAGCTTGGGTGCCCACTGGTAGCTGGCGCCACCCACGATGGTGATCTGCACGTTCACAACCCCCCGAACCGGCTCCCACCTCAGTTCGAGGCGCCGTGCCTGCTCCCGTGCCAGGCTACTTCGCACCGACAGGCGAGACGAAGGCGAGACGAGGAGGGATCGTGGCCCTGCCCCTGCTGAGCGTCACCCAGGTGGCGCCCTACCAGCGCGGTCCCGCCGGCGTCCACGGTGTGCTCGGACAGGCCGCCGTGGCCCTGGCCGAACTCGGGGCCATGGCCGGTCTCGAGCCGCGGGTGGTGTACGACGTGGGGGGGATCGATCCCGAGGAGCTGACCGCTGGGGGAGTGCTGGCCCTGTTCACCATCGGCGAGACGCCCTGGTCGACGCGGCAGCGAGCCGCCATCTTCGAGGCGCTGTCCGGTGGCCGGCTGGCCGTCCTCGGCATCCACTCGGCCACCGACGCCTGCCGCGATTGGCCCGACTACGGGCGGATCCTGGGCGGGCGTTTCGACGGGCACCCCTGGACGGTGAACTTCACGGTGGAGGTGACGGCCCTCAGCCATCCGGCCACCGCCCACATGGGCGACAGCTTTGCCTGGCACGACGAGGTCTACCTGTTCTCCGACCTGCGTCCCGACGCCGCCGTCCTCCTGCGGGTTGCCGAGGGCCAGCTGGACATGACCGTTCCCGGCGCCAAACGGCCGAGCCATGGGTTTCCGCTGTGCTGGTGCTTCGAGGAAGGTCGAGGCCGGGTCTTCTACACCTCGCTCGGCCATTTCTCCGGGGCCTGGGAGACGCCGGCCTACCTCGAGCACTTGGCCGGCGGGCTCAGGTGGCTGCTCGGTCAGGAGTGAGCGGCCGCCTGAGCAGGTAAGGCGTTGGCCCGGGCCACGGCTCCGAGCCAGTGGGCGCTCGGCTTGGGGCGGCGCTCGAAGGTGCGGCGGTCGACGGCGCACAGGCCGAACCGGGGCCCGTATCCATGGGTCCACTCGAAGTTGTCGAGCAGGCTCCAGGC
>JASHZK010000252.1 GCA_030042575.1 Acidimicrobiales bacterium | reverse complement strand
CTCGAGGTGCTGGAGGATTGATCGGAGCGTTGCGCCAGGAGCCCGACGCACTGTGAAGTTGTTCATGATCGCATGAGCAGTTGTTGGAGGACGATCGCTGATGAGTGCTGGACATCTCTGGCGGCGGTGAGCAGGACCACGTCTCCTTCGGTGGCTAGTTGCTCGAGGCGCTCGAAAGCTTGTCGCGTCGGCTGCTCTTCGAGCTCTTCTCGGTACCGGGCCGCGAATTCTTCAAAGCGTCGCGGATCGTGTGCGTACCAGCGTCGCAGCTCGGTGGTGGGCGCAACCTGTTTGAGCCAGAGATCGACGGGTGCGTCGGCCCGGGAGAGTCCCCGGGGCCAGAGTCGATCGACTAGGACCGCAAACGACCTGTCCTCGGGAACGTAGTCGTAGATGCGGGACATGGCGACGGCTGGCGCAGATGACGCACCGGGCAGCCCGTGGGTGGGTTGGTCTGGCCTGATCCCGCTCCAGGCAGCCGGGAGTTGGAGCGAGAGGCGGTCGATCTCTTCGAGGTGGAGTGTAGCGAGGGATTCGAGACGCTCGGCACCTTCGTCGGTGACTTGGAGCCGGACGACTCGGCGATCGTCGGGGTCGCGGTAGCGGGTGACGAGCCCGGCTGCATCGGCGCGATCGACGAGCTCGACCGTGCTGTGATGACGGAGGAGGAGATAGTCGGCCACTTCGCCGATCGTCGGCCCCCGGGGATCGTCGTGCCCACGGACGGCGAGGAGCAGCTGATGCTGGTTTGGCGTCAGACCAGCGGCTTCGGCTTGCTGTTCGCTCCAACGCAGGAACCGACGCAACCCGTTCCTCAGCGTCAGGAGCCGGCCGTAGTCCTCGTGCGACAACACCATCGATACACGATACCATCGTCATACGATGCGATTGGGTTACGGTGCTCCGGCTGGTCCTTCGCCGCTCGAGCTGTTGGGACGCGGCGATGGCTGATCGGGACTCCGAGCCTGCGTCCACGGCAGGACCAGTCGACGGTGACGGGGCGGATGCGGTCCAGCCGGCCGCCGCCGGCGACGTGGTCTCTCAGGACGCAGCGGAACCGGAGACGCTGGTCGGTTCCGATGGCTGGCCCCGTCGGTCAGCGCAGCGGCCCCTCGGTGACTTCACGGCCACTCCGGCCATCTTGCGGCTCGTGCCCCTGGCCGTCGTCATCGGCGCCCTGGGGGCAGGCATCTGCCTGGCACTGGTCGACACGATCGGCTTCTTCACCAACCTCTTCTACTACCAGCGCCTGAGTGTTCAGCTGGTCTCACCGGCTCACAACACGCTCGGCGCCCTGGCGGTGGTGATCCCGGTCGGGGGCGGGCTCGTCATCGGCCTGATGGCCCGCTACGGCTCGGAGCAGATCCGCGGACATGGGATACCCGAGGCCATGGAGAGAATCTTGATCAACGGCAGCCAGGTCCAGCCCCGCCTGGCCGTGCTCAAGCCCATCTCCAGCGCCATCAGCATAGGCACCGGCGGTCCGTTCGGGGCGGAGGGGCCGATCATCTTGACCGGCGGCGCTGTGGGTTCGATCGTTGGCCAGCTGTTTCGGCTTACCGCCGCCCAGCGCCGGGCGCTGTTGGTGGCAGGAGCAGCAGCCGGGATGAGCGCGTTGTTCGGCACTCCGGTGGCCGCCACTCTTTTCGGCGTCGAACTGCTGGCCTTCGAGCTCCGGCCCCGGTCCATGGTTCCCATCGGTATCGCCGCGGCCACGGCGGACGGACTGCGTATGGCGATGTCCACCGCCGGGCTCGTGACGCCTCAGCCCATCTTCCCAGTCCCCACCCACGCCCCGCTCGGCGGCGTTGTCCTTCTCGGCGCCGCCGCAGTGGGTATCGCCGTGGGGCTCTCGGCCTGGGTCATGACCCAGGCCGTCTATCGATTCGAGGACTTGTTCAAGAAGCTGACGGGCCGGCTGCACTGGATGTGGTGGCCCACCATCGGTGGGCTGCTCGTCGGCGTCGGGGGCCTCATCGATCCTCGAGCGCTCGGCGTCGGCTACGGCACCATCCATGCCGAGTTGCTCGGCCAGCTCGCAGTCGGCGCCCTCCTGCTGCTGTTGGTGGTGAAGCTGGTCATCTGGTCCGGGGCTCTGGGAAGTGGGACCAGCGGTGGCATTCTGGCGCCCATTCTCATGATGGGCGCGGCCATAGGCGGCGTACTCGGGCACGCTCTACCTGGCGCCTCTTCAGGTGTATGGGCGCTGATCGGCTTGGCCGCGGCAATCGGCGGTGTCACCCGGTCGCCATTCACGGCCACCGTGTTCGCCTTTGAGCTCACTCACGATGGGAACAGCCTGCTGGCGCTGTTGGTTGCGGCCACGATCGCACACTTGGTCAGTGTGCTGATACTGAAACGGTCCATCCTGACGGAAAAAGTTGCGCGCCGCGGGTTCCACGTCATGCGGGAGTACGCCGTCGACCCGCTCGAGGCCACCTTCGTCAGAGAGGTGATGGACACCGAGCTGTACACATTCGACCCGCACCGTCTCGTTCGCGACATCTACGACTCACTGCCCGAAGGCTCTCCCGCCCGCCGCCAACGCCTGTACCCGGTCATCGATGGCGACGCCGTCCTCGTCGGAGTCCTACCCTGGTCAACGATACTGAAAGGAAAGAGCCGGCACACCACGGTGAGCGACGTAATGAACAGAGCGCCCGTCATCGCCCATCCCGACGAAGTGCTCCGTGCAGTGGCCGATCGCATGGCGGCGCTTGGACTCGGCGCCCTACCCGTGGTCTCCGACTCCAATCCCCAACGGCTCCAAGGCCTCATCACCCAGTTCGATCTCCTCAGCGCCCGCCAGAGACTTCTCGAAGAGGAACGCCACGCCGAGCGACTCCTCACCCTCCGGCGAGTCACGGCAAGCCCAGGCACCGAGTCCCGATCACCCCAGAGCGCCGAGCCACAAGGAACATCCACCTAAAGGCGGCCGAATCGATCGTCGTCGCCATCACGGCGCGAGCAGGTCGTCCCGATCGGCGAAGTACGGTAGACGGTGCTGGGCGACATCCCGCGGGGAAGATATCGCTCTGCCGAGCACCGATGAATCCCGATTGGCCGCTTCGTCCACCCATCATGACCAGCCATGAACCTTCCATATCGGTCTCTCGGGACATCGACGCACCCGCCCACGAGCTGTTCGACCACCTGGCCAGGCCGGCTGACCACTCCACCATCGACGGCTCCGGCATGCTGAGGGGAACCAACGATCGGCGCCTCTTGTCCGGGATCGGCGACGTCTTCGAGATGGCGATGTTCAACGACGTGCTGGGCGAGTACGTGATGGAGAATCACGTGGTCGAGTTCGAGGCCGACCGGCGGATCGCCTGGGAACCGGTTTTGAAGGCAACGGACAAGCCAGACTTTCAATCTCGGGTAGGCGAGAGGGCGCACTTTCGATGGGGCTGGGAACTGACCCCTCGGTCCGGGGGAGGAACTCGAGTCACCGAGTTCTACGACCTCTCGGCGGCTCCCACGTGGTTACACGAGGCCACCAAGGAGGGCGAGGATTGGCGGCCGGCCATGGAGGCCAGTCTGGCGAACCTGGCCGAGCTGGTCGAGCAGGCTGACCCACCTCCCGTCGGGACGTAGCCATGGCGGCGTCTGGGGATGTCAAAGCTGGTCGGTGGGGCAGTCGTCAATTACCTTGACTGTCAATGTGGTTGGACATAGAACTGAGCACGTGACCGACTCCCTCCCGGCTGAGAAGTACCAGGCCATTCCCGAGCTGATGCGCCTGGCCCGAGGCGCATACAAGCGCTCGGCGGACGTCCGCCTGGTCGCCGCCGGGCTGGACGACCTGCCCACCACCGGCGGCTACCTCCTCGCCTATCTGACGACCGGTGAGGAATCGATCGCCGACATGATCCAAGGACTGGGGTTCACCAAGCAGGCCTTCAGCCAGTTGGTCGACACGATGGTGTTGCGCGGCTTCATCACCCGGGACGTCGATCCCGACGATCGCCGGAGAATGACCCTCTGTATGACCGAGCGAGGCGAAGCGGCGAACAGGGCGAGCTACGAGGGATGCCTCGAGGTGGACAAGGAGCTCGAGCGGCGTCTGACGGCCGAGGAGCTGGCCGGGTTGCGCAAGGGGCTGTCGGTCCTCGCCGAGATCAAGGCGTCCCTCAAGGGCCACGCCGTCAGGCGAGGGCTCACCCGGGATTGAGCTGCTGGTCCTCTGAGACCAACCTCCCAGGATCCGACCGGCTCGGCGTCAGGCGACGACAGCACGCAGAACGCAGAACTCGTTGCCTTCGGGATCGGCCAGCACCACCCACGTCTCGTCTCCCTGACCGACGTCGGCATGGGTGGCGCCGAGGCCGAGGAGCCGGGCGACCTCGGCCTGTTGGTCCTCGGGCCGGAAATCGAGGTGCAGCCGATTCTTGAGTGTCTTGTGTTCCGGGACCCGGCTGAACAGGAGTCCAGGCGTCCGGTCCGGCGCCGGGCGGATCTCGAATTCCTCGGGGTCGTCGTTCACCACAACCCACCCCAGCGCCCTCGCCCACCACCGGCCGAGCGCGCCGGGATCGGCGGCATCCACGATGACCTGCTCCCACTCCAGGCTCACACGCGTATCGTACGCGTGTCCCGGTACCGAGCGCCGCCCTCTCAGCCCAGGCCTGCGGTCCTGCTCGATATGCGGGTCGTCCACCGGGCGGGATGACCCTGAGGGCCCGATGGCGCTTCAGCTAATCCTCAGGTGTCACCGAGGTCCCGGTACGGCGACGGGAGGTTGGCGAACGGGAAATTAGAGGTTGTGAGAGTCTGTCCACTCCCTGGTTCCTCCGTTCGTTACGATGCTGGGCCGCGTCAGCCATGATGCGGGACTGTTCGGGGGGCGATCGATGGGGCTTGGCAGGACCGTGGCACCGGGGCCGACAGCGGCGTCACCGGTCAGGTCTCTCGGTCGGCGGCGGGCGCTCATTGCTTTGACGGTGACCGCCACTGTCTTGGCCGGCTGCGCGAAGACCCCGACTGCCGCCGTTCATGCGCCGCCAGCTGTCCCGAAGACCGTGAGCGTGTGGGACTGGCCCACCTACGGCTACAACGCCCAGCACACTTTCAACGGCCGGACCACCCTCACTGAGTCGACGGTCAAGACTTTGCGCAAGGCATGGATCTTCCCCACCGGCGACGCCGTCACCGCCACTCCCACGGTCGTGGGAGACACCGTCTACGTCGGGTCGTGGGACGACTACTTCTATGCGCTCAACCTGGAGACGGGGAAACTGCGTTGGAAGACGAAGGTCATGGCGCAGAACGGCGTGGTGCCATATCCCGGAGAGAAGCACCGCACCGACAACTCCGATGGGGGCCTGATCACGTCTTCCGCATGGTTCGAGCCAGCCTCAGGAAGCCGACCGGCCCTGGTCATCTTCGGTGGTGGCTACACCCTGTACGCGCTGAACGCCGACAACGGCTCGGTGTACTGGGAGCACGACTACTCGGGACGACCCGGTCCGCTCGATCCGAACACGGACAACACCCGGATCTTCTCTTCGCCGGTGGTGGTCGACGGCCTCGTGCTTTTCGGAGTGGACGTCGACACCCAACCGGGCTCCGCTGGATACATCGTAGGGGCCAGCTTGGACAGCGGCGATCCCGTGTGGGAGTACCAAACCGACGTCGCCACCATCGGTGGTCCCGTCCTCTACAACGGCTGCGGCAGCGTGTGGTCCTCGGGAACGGTGCTTCCCGCCCAGGGCCTGGTGGTGTACGGGATGGCCGATTGCATCGTCAACGACACCACCAACTACCTGCCCTTCTCGATCACCGTCATCGCCCTGCGTATCACCACTGGCCAGCTCGTATGGGTGTACCGACCGCCCCTTCCCGCCGACGAGGCCACCTGTGACTGGGACTTCGGAGCCACTGTCAACGCCGGGCTCGATTCGCAGGGAGACGCCGTCTTCCTCGGAGAGGGCGGCAAGGACGGCACGTACTTCTCACTCGACCCGACCACCGGGCATCTACGCTGGGCCACCAATGTCGTGTTCGGCGGTTTCTCGGGCGGGTTCATCGCCACCGCCGCCTACGACGGCAAGGC
>JASHZK010000251.1 GCA_030042575.1 Acidimicrobiales bacterium | reverse complement strand
CCCGGGGCACGGACGTTCTACGACCAGCGCCGGGCCGCCGGCGACACTCATCACCGCGCCCTCCGTGCGTTGGCCAACCGCCTGGTGGGGCTTCTACACGGCTGTCTTCGCCACGGCACCCTCTACGACGAGGTCATCGCCTGGGGCCATCGTGGCCAGGTCGCTGCTTGACAGCTTCACGCCGTGGGATGTCTAGGGGCTGCGGGCCGGGGCGCCGGCCCCGACCATCGGAGGCGATCAGCCGGCGGCGCCCAACGAGGATTGGACGACGCCGGCTTCGACCATGGCCCGCAGCACGATGTCGGCGAAACGGTGGGGGTCGGCGATCAACCAGCTGTGGGACCCGGCCACCACCTGGCCGTTCACCCCGGCTGCCCGGCACAGGGCGACGAACCCGGCGTGCGGCACCAAACGGTCGCGGTCTGACCACACCACGGTCACGGGCACGCCCCGGCGGGTGGCGGCGGCCAGCTCGTCGACCAGATGAGCCCGGCGCACGAACTCACCCACCCGCCACATCGCCAGCGGGTTCGACACCAGGTTGGGCACAGCTTCTCCCAGCAGCGCCGGGAGCACCCGCACCATGCTCGGCAAGGACAACAGGTCAGCGCCGAGGATGCGGCCCCACTGCCACCAGGGCCGGTCGGCTACGGCCCCGAGTCCTTCGGGGTCGTTCGGGGGAGAGCCACCGACGGCGTTGCACAGCACCACGGCGGCCACCCGTTCCGGGTGGTCGTGAGCCAGCTGGATGGCCACGCCGCCACCGAAGGAATGCCCGATCAACGTGACCGGCCCTCGGATCCCGAGTGAGTCGAGGTACGAAGCCGCCCAACGGCCGTAGCCGGGAAAGTTGCATGCACCGTCTTCGAGCGCCGGGGCACCCCCGAAAGCGGGCATGGCCGGGGCCATCACCCGCCAGCCGAGCTCGTGCAGACGGGCCAGCGGAGCCCCGTAGGAGTGGGGGCCCACCCCCCAACCGTGGAGGAAGAGGACGGGCAATTCCTGGCCTCCGTGGTCCGGTGCGGCCCGGCCCTCCTCTGCGGAGTCCCGGATCGCATCCACCCCCTCCACGTGCTGGGGATGCCGGAAAGGCACCACCTGCGCGCGTGCCCGCGCGTCCTGCGCGAAGTCCATAGATCTTGAATCTAGGCTCGTCTCCCCCGCTAGCGAGGCGATATCCGAGACTCTTTCGACAGGGACCTGCCGATACGCTCTCGGCTCCGGATGACCGTTCCGGCCCCTTCCCCCTCCGCCGACCGACCTCGGGCGCGCCTGCCGACAGCGCTGGTGACCTGGGTCTTCATCGGGTTGATCCTGCTCCTGGTCGTGGCTCTGGTGGTGGTCAAGCTCACGGAAGGGACGGCGCCCACCCTTCACAGCACGCCGGCCCCGGCCTCGGTGGTGTCCGCCCTGTCCCGCTTGCCCGCCACCGCCTTCGACCAGGCGGGGACCACCGCCCTGGTCGGCCCCGAGCCCCAGGTGTCCTCCGGGCAGGCGCCCTTGCTCATCGACGGGCACCCGGCGGTGGTGTTCGTGGGCGCCGAGTTCTCCCCGTACAGCGCGGCGGAGAGCTGGGCGGTGGTGGCGGCCTTGGACCGATTCGGCTCCTTCTCCCACCTGGGATCGACGTCCTCGTCGAGCGCCGAGGTCTTCGCCTCCACCCCGGGATTCAGCTTCGAGGTGGCCACCTACCGGAGCACCCACGTCACGTTGGTGGCCCTGGAGCGCTACGGATTCTCGCTGTCCACGGTGGCGCCGGCCGGCTTCCCGGCGAGCGAGCAGCCCAGCTCGACGGTCGACTCCCTGCTGCGCCGCTACGACAGCCGGAGCTCGGCCGGCGAGGACCTGCCCTTCGTCGATGTCGGCAACCGGCTCCTGGTGGTGGGCGCCGGCTTCGGGTTCTCCCCGGGACTTCTCCGCAAGAGCTCGATGACGCAGGTGGCGGCGGACCTGAGCGATCCGGCCAGTCCGGTGGCGGGTGCCGTGCTGGGAGCGGCCGACCAGCTCACGGCGGCCATCTGCGCGTCGGACGGCCAAGCGCCCACGAAAGTCTGCGCGAGCCCGGGTGTGCGGTCGGCGGCGGCCAGCCTCGGCCTGGGGTGAACCCGAAATCCGGCCGTCAGCCGGCGCGCCGCTCGAGCAGCTGCTTGCGCTCGGTCTCGTTGAGCCCGCCCCAGATCCCGTGCGGCTCACGGATGGCGATGGCGTACTCGAGGCACTCGACGCGTACGGTGCAGGCCTTGCAGATGGCCTTGGCCCGGGCTTCGCGGGCAAGCTTCTCGTCTTTGCGTTCGGAGTGCGTGGGCGGGAAGAAAACAGCCGCCTGGGGTCCCCTGCACGCAGCCCGGTCCTGCCATGCCTCGACCAGCGTCCGTGTCGCCAACTCCCCTCCCACCGCACCTCCTGCGGGGACGCTAGCGTCTGGCCCTCGGCCGCGACAAGGGCTCTGACCAGGGATTCAAGCCCTCGGATACGCTCAGGACCGACCATGGACGTCGTTTCCTTCTGCCGCCAGAGCCATGTCCTGGTGGTAGCCGGCAAGGGGGGTGTCGGCAAGACCACGGTGACGGCCACCCTGGCCCTGATGGCCTGCCACGCCGGATTGTCGGTGCTGGTGGTCGAGCTCGAGGGCAAGACCGGCCTGACGGCTGCCTTCGGGGGCGCCGGTTCGCTCGACTACGAGGGGGCGCTGCTGGCCGGGGGGCCTGGGGAGGTGCGAGCTCGGCGCATCACCCCCGATGACGCCCTGCTCGAATACCTGGCCGACCACGGCATGAAGCGGATCTCCAAGCGGCTGGTTTCCTCTGGCGCGCTGGACGTGGTGGCCACGGCCATCCCCGGGATCCGAGACATCCTCGTCCTGGGGAAGGTGAAGTCGCTCGAGGTCGGCCGGTCCGCCGATTGGATCCTGGTGGACGCCCCGGCCACCGGTCACGCCATGACGTTTCTCTCCTCGGCCCACGGGCTGCTCGACGCGGCCCGGGCTGGACCCGTACGCACCCAGGCCTCTGACGTGGTCGAACTGCTCACCGACCCGGCGCGCTGTCGGGTGGCCCTGGTGACCCTGCCCGAAGAGATGCCGATCAACGAAGTGGTCGAGGCTGCCTACACCTTGGAGGACCGCATCGGCGTGACCCTGGATTCGGTGGTGGTGAACGGATGCCTACCCGCCCCGCCGTGGCTGGCCGCCGACGCCCGCCAGGCGGCCGGGGAGGTCGGAGTGGACCTGGACGAGCAGGCGGTCACCGCTCTCGATCGGGCCGCCGACTTCTACCGTCACCGCTGGGCGCTTCAAGAGGAGCAGTTGCGGCGCTTGGCCGACGAACTGCCTCTGGCCCAACTGCGGACCCGGTTTCTCTCCGATGCCACCGTCGGGCCTCACCAGCTCGAGGTGCTGGCCGGCGATCTGGCCGCTGGGGTATCGGCTCTCCCCGAGAACGAGCCCA
>JASHZK010000250.1 GCA_030042575.1 Acidimicrobiales bacterium | reverse complement strand
GACGCCCTCCGGGCGGAAACTGCCCGCTCACAGCGGAACATGGCCCACAGCAAGTCCACAGGTCTTCCTTGGCACCACCACAGAGCCACAGCCCAAATTTTGCGATGGAGCATCCGACGTCCCGGAGGGCACCACATGAACAGCAGATACGAGCACATGGAGGAAGCGTGAACGTGCCAGGTCGGCGCTGGCTGCGTAGCAAGCCTGTCCTGGTCGCCGTCGTCGTGGTGCTGGCCGCCGGAGCGGGCGTCGGCATATGGCTGGCCACGAGCGGGTCGTCGTCACCGACGCTGACCACCACGACCTCGATCGTGACCGCCTCCTACGGGACCGTGTCGCAAACCGCCTCCGCCAGCGGCACGATCGAGCCCGCCAGCCAGGACGACGCCGACTTCGCCGTGTCCGGTCAGGTCACCGCCGTCGACGTGAGCGTGGGACAGACGGTCAAGGCCGGCCAGACCCTGGCCACCGTCGATCCCAGCTCCCTGGAGGCCGACCTGGCGTCCGCCCAGGCCACCTTGGATTCCGACGAGGCCAAGCTCGACAGCGACGACTCGTCGTCGAGCACCCCGAGCGAGCAGCTCACCGCCGACAAAGCGGCTGTGACGGCCGCCGAGAGCTCCGTCACCAGCGCCCAGGACCAGCTCGACGACGCCACTTTGACCGCGGCCATCGCTGGCACGGTGGCCGAGGTCAACCTGGCCGTGGGTCAACAGGTGAGCGGGACCGGTAGCAGTTCCTCCGACAACGCGGGTAGCTCGGCCGACAACTTCGCCGACAGTTCGTCGGACTCCTCGAGCTCCGACTCGAGCTCGAGCAGCTCGAGCGACCAGATCGTGATCGTCAACACCGGGTCCTGGGAGGTCAGCGCCTCGGTGGACGACTCCTCGATCGGCGACATCGCCACCGGCGACCAGGTCGACATCGACCCCGAGGGATCGTCCACCGACGTGTACGGCACGGTGGCCTCCATCGGGCTCATCGCCTCACAGTCCTCCGACGTCGCCACCTTCCCGGTCACGGTGGACGTCACCGGTGACCCGAGCGGCCTCTACACCGGCATGTCGGCCAACCTGACCGTCGTCGTCAAAGAGCTGACCGACGTGCTCACCGTCCCCACCGCCGCCCTGCGCTACGACGACGGCACCACCGAGGTGGAAGTGGACCGCGACGGCAGCCACGTCCTGCAGGCGGTGACGGTCGGCACCACCTCGGGGACCGAGGCCCAAATCACGTCCGGCCTGACCAACGGCGAGCAGGTGGTCGAGACCGTCGTCCACTTCAGCGGGATCAGGCCCTCCGGGTCGAACTCCACTGGTTCCAGCGAATTTCCCGGTGGTTTCGGCGGCGGCGGCTTCGGCGGCGGCGGCTTTGGCGGGGGCGGCTTCGGCGGCAGTGGTGGCCTGTGAACAGTCCCTCTTCCTCGATCGAAGACACCCAACAGTTCGACGCCACTAGCAATCTCCGACTCGCCCGGCCGGTCATCGAGCTGGAGGACGTGCGCAAGATCTACCGCAGTGGCTCGTTGTCCGTGGAGGCACTGCGCGGCATCGCCTTGTCCATCGGTCAGGGCGAATACGTGGCCGTGATGGGACCCTCGGGTTCGGGCAAGTCCACCTTGATGCACATCATCGGCTGTCTCGACGTGGTGAGCACCGGACGATACCGGCTGGCCGGCGAGGACGTCGAAGTGATGGACGAGGAGCAGCTGGCCGACGTCCGCAACCGACGCATCGGTTTCGTCTTCCAGCAGTTCAATCTGTTGCCCTCCATGACCGCGCAGCGCAACGTGGAACTCCCGCTGGTGTACGCCGGCGTCGAGCGTGCCGAGCGCCGAGCCAGGGCCACCGCCGCTCTGGAGCGGGTGGGAATGGGCGAGCGCCTCGAGCACCGGCCCGGCGAACTGTCGGGCGGCCAGCAGCAGAAGGTGGCCATCGCCCGAGCGCTCGTCACCGACCCGGCCCTGGTGCTGGCCGACGAACCCACGGGCAACCTCGACTCGGCCTCCAGCGCCGACATCCTGGACGTATTCGACGAGCTGCACCGATCGGATCGCACGGTGGTGCTCATCACCCACGAGGCCGAAGTGGCCAGCCGAGCCGAGCGCGTGGTTCGCATGCGCGACGGCGTGATCGTCACCGAGACGCCTGTCGCCGCCGGTCCGGGGGACAGCCGATGAACCTGGGAGAGACGCTCCGCACGGGGTTGGAGGCCATCCGGTCCCATCGCATGCGATCGGGCCTGACCGTCCTCGGCATCCTGATCGGCATCGCCGCGGTGATCATGACCGTGGGCCTGGGCGAAGGCGCTCAGTCCAAAGTGTCTTCGGAGATCTCCTCGCTGGGCACCAACCTGCTCACCGTGTCGCCCGGTAGCTCAACCTCCTCGAGCGGCATCCGCGGTGGCTTCGGCTCATCCAACACGCTCACCTTGCAGGACGCCGAGGCGCTCACCTCCAAGGAGGTCGCTCCCGACGTCGCCGCCGTGGCGCCCACCACCTCCGACTCCGAGGTCCTCACCGCCGGCAACAACAACTGGACAACCACCGTGGTGGGGAGCAAGCCCGACTGGCTCAGCGTCCGTGACCGGACCGTCACCGACGGACGCTTCATCGACAACGAGGACGTGACCGACCACACGGATGTGGTGGTGCTGGCCCCCGACACGGCCGAGGAGCTGTTCGGCTTCGAGGACCCGGTGGGCCAGAGCGTCGACATCGCCGGGGTTCCCATGACCGTGATCGGAGAGCTCAACTCGGTGAGCGGCTCGTCGTCTTCCTCGAGCTCGAGCTCCACTACGGAGGACCAGGACGACGAAGCCATCGTCCCCATCTCCACCGCTGCTGACCAGTTGTTCGGCGGGACGTCGCGTGACTCAGTGCAGGACATCCTGATCGAGGCCACCAGCGGGAGCACTCTGTCCGCTGCCTACCAGGAGGTCGATGACGAGCTGCTCATGTTGCACCACATCACCACCCCGGCCGACGCCGACTTCACCATCGCCACCCAGCAGCAGCTGCTCTCCACCGCCACCTCGGTGGACAAGACCTTGACGGTGTTGCTGGCCGGGATCGCCGCCATTTCGCTGTTGGTCGGCGGTATAGGCGTGATGAACATCATGTTGGTGTCGGTCACCGAGCGGGTCCGGGAGATCGGCCTGCGCAAGGCTCTGGGGGCGACGCCCAAGCTCATCCGCCGACAGTTCCTGGTGGAGTCCTCCGTCCTCGGCTTGTCCGGGGGAATCCTGGGTGCCGGGCTGGGCATCGTGGGTACCCAGGTGCTCCCAGGCCTGGTGAACCAGCCCATGTCGCTGTCCCCAGCAGCCACCGTGGGCGCCATCGTCATCGCCATGGCCATAGGCTTGGGTTTCGGCGTCTACCCCGCCACCCGAGCGGCCCGCCTGGCCCCCATCGACGCTCTGCGCACCGAATGACCCAGAACACAAGGTGAAGACCCCCATGCCAGCTTTCATCCGATCGATCCATCCGAAGGCTCGCCGCCGCGCCCTGGCGGTGCCCTTGGCGCTCGGGGCCACCGCCCTCCTCGTGGCTGCCTGCGGGAGCTCGTCTCCGTCCAATAAGGCGGCCTCGTCGGGCAACAGCTCTTCGACCCGTGGCACGGTGCCGGGAACATCCGGTGAAGTGGCTTCACTCACCCCTCCCACCATGCAGGTGCAAGGTGAGGACTCGGAGACCACTGTCGGTTGGACGTCATCCACCAAATTCACCCAGACGGCGAGCGAAGCGGTCAGCTCCGTGGCGGCGGGAGACTGCGTGACGGTGACCGGTACCCCGGCATCCTCGGGCTCCTCCGACAGCCCGATCACGGCCACCGCGGTCACCATCGAGCAGCCGAACTCGAGCGGCTCGTGCCCCAGTCCCACGTCGGAAGCCAACTTCAAGCGCCCCTCGGGTTCTTCCTTCCCCGGCGGTGGCAGCTTCCCCGGCGGTGGCAGCTTCCCCAGTGGTGGCAGTTTCCCCAGTGGTGGCAGCTTCCCCAGTGGTGGCAGCTTCTCCTTCGCCAGCGCCTCCGGCAAGGTGACGGCCGTGTCCTCCTCGGGCCTCACCGTCGATGGGGTGGAGCGCAACGGCTTCAAACGCACCAGTTCCACGACCACCACCGCCACACCGCCGAGCAGGGACATCACCATCACCACCACCTCCAGCACCACCGTCGACGAAACCGAATCGGCCAGCGCCTCGGCGCTGAGCGTCGGCGTATGCGTCACCGCCATAGGGTCGACGTCTTCGACCGGCCAGGTGACGGCCACCTCGATCAGCATCCGGCAACCGACGAACGGGTCGTGTGAGAGCGGCTTCGGTGGCGGCGGCTTCGGTGGCGGTGGGTTCGGCGGCGGCGGGTTCGGCGGCGGCGGTTCGGATGGATAAGGGGAATCCGGTGCCTCCGTCGACTCATCGCCCATGGCACTGGTTCCGGCGCGGGCCGGTCGTCATCGCCTTACTGGTGGCGGTGCTGGCCGCCGCCGGCGGGTCCGCCTTCGCCTTGTCTTCGTCGGCAACGTCCTACCGACTGGGCGCGGCCCACTACGGGGACGTGCAAGAGACGCTGGATCTCACCGGCACCATTCAGCCGGTCACGGAAGCCACCCTCGACTTCCAAGTCGCCGGCCAGGTGGCCAGCGTGGACGTCTCTGCCGGCCAGAGTGTCACCGCCGGCCAGGTGCTCGCCTCACTCGACACCAGCACCCTGACCTCCGACGTCAGCCAGGACCAGTCGGCCCTGTCGGCCGATCAGGCCCAACTCGACTCCGACGAGCAAAGCGAGACGAGCGGCTCCTCGACTTCATCGACAACCACCTCCGACCCCTCAGGGACGTCCGGTGGTTCGTCGAGCAGCGGCTCCTCC
>JASHZK010000029.1 GCA_030042575.1 Acidimicrobiales bacterium | reverse complement strand
CAGGTAGTTGGGATAGGCCACCACCACCACGCCGGGAGCCCCGGTGTCGTCGAAGACGGTGGCGGGCCAGTCGGTGGTGCCCTGGCGCAACGGCACGTCGTGCACGACGTGCCCGGTGCCGGCGGCGAAGGTGGCCAGCACCTGGCGCCAGGTGGGGTTGACGCCGTGGGACACCCACACCTCCTGGCGGCCGGTGGCGGCCACCCCCAGGTTGACCGCCTCCACCAGGGCGGCGGCGCCGTCGTAGAGCGACGCGTTGGCCACCGGTACCCCCGACAGCCGCGCCAGCAACGTCTGGAACTCGAAGATGGCCTGCAGCACGCCCTGAGCCACCTCGGGTTGGTAGGGCGTGTATGAGGTGACGAACTCCGAGCGGGAGGCGAGCGCCCGGGTGACCGGCGGCACCTCGTGGTCGTAGGCCCCACCCCCGGCGAAGCACACCAGTTCGGGACCGCACGGCCGGTTCGCCCCGGCCAGCTGGCCCGTCACGGCCAGTGCGTCGGGCTCGGTCATGCCCGGCTCCATGGCCAGGCCCCCGACCAGCCGCAGGGCTTCGGGCACCACGGCGAAGAGCTCGTCGAGGTCGCTCAGCCCCAGCGAGCTGAGCATGGTGGCGATCTCTGTGTCGGTGTGCGGTGTGTAGTCGGCCATCAGCTCTTCCCCCGCCGGCCGACGAAGGGCAGCTTCGCCGTGTGGGCCCCCAGTTCCCGGCCGCGCACCTCGATGACGACCTCCTCGCCCTCAGCCATCTGGGCGGCGCTGTCCAAGAGGGCCATGGCGATGCCACAACCCAACACCGGTGAGAAGTTGCCGCTCGTCACCGTCCCCACCACCTGTTGGCCCCGGCGTACCTCGGCCCCCTGGCGCGGGGGCTGCCGTCCCTCGCACACCAGTCCCGTGAGCAGCCGTGGCGGCCCCGCTCGGCGCTCGCGCTGGAGGGCAGCCCGCCCTCGGAACTCGCCTTTGTCCCATCCCACCACCCAGCCCAGCCCAGCCTGCAGGGGGGTGATGCCCGGGCCCAGCTCGTGTCCGTGCAGAGGCAGTCCCGCCTCGAGGCGCAAGGTGTCGCGGGCGCCCAATCCGGCGGGCACCACGCCCTCGCCTAAAAGCGCCTCCCACAGGGCAGGGGCCACGTCGGAGGGCACGGCGCACTCCACCCCGTCCTCACCGGTGTACCCGGTCCCCGCCGCCGTGCACGGGACACCGGCGAACTCGAAGGGGGCCACGGCGAAGCGCGCCACGGCGGCGGCCTCCGGGGCGATGGGGGCCAAAGACCGGCGAGCTTCGGGACCCTGTACGGCGAGCACCACCCGCTCGGCGGTGACGTCGCGTCCACCCACGGCCTCGAGGACGCGAGCAGTGTTCGAGGCGTTGGGCATGACGTCGAAGGACTCGGGCCCCCGCCACCACACGATGATGTCGTCGAGGACCGAGGCGTCTGACTCGTCGAGCAGATGGGTGTACTGGGCCCGGCCCGGGGCGATCTTGTCGAGGTCGTTGGTCAGTTCGTACTGGAGCCGGGCGAAGGCGTGGGGTCCCTCGACCCGGACCGTGCCCAGGTGGCTCACGTCGAACAGCACCGCCGCCGCTCGGCAGGCCCGGTGCTCGGCCAAGGTCCCAGCCGGATAGTGGAGGGGCATGAGCCACCCGCCGAAAGGCGCCAGTTTGGCGCCCAGGGCGCGGTGTTGCGCCTCCAGGGCGGAGTGATGCAGTTGGTCGGCGCCCGCCGTCGTCCCCTGGCCAGCGGCGTCGGTGGCGGACAGGGACGACGACGCACGGACCACGGGCGCAGCCTAGGGGTTCTCTCTCGGTCAGGCCGCAGGTGTGGACGGTCGAGGGAAGCCGTACTTGACCAGCAGGGCCTCGTAGTCCCGTTGGTAGAGAAGCTTGACCTCGATCTCCGGATGCAGCTGGCGCAGCCGGCGTACCTTGGCGTTCTTCTTGGTCACCAGCTTCTGGCTGAGGGTGGTGAGCTCCACGAAGCAGCCGTGGTCGGGAAGGTAGAAGTCGGGGCGGAAGGCGGCCTTGGGGTGGCCCATGGCATCCCATTCCAGGACGAACTCGACCGGCTCGTACTCCCAGCGCACACCGTAGAACTCGAGCAGCTCGGCGAAGTGGCGCTCGGACTCGTGGGCGAAACTCGCAGCTCCGCCGGGCGCCGGTGCCGAGGGCCGCTTCATGTCAGGAGCGCGGTCTCTCCCCGACGGCGCGCGCCGGCGTGGCCGAGGTGGCGGCACCTGGTGCCGGGTGCCGCGCCATCTGCACGATGGCCGCGTCGAGCTCGTCGACCACACCGGACAGGGGCACGATGTTGAGGACGCCCTGTCCCCCCTTCAACAGGTCGACCACCTCGCCGTGGCCGTGGGCCAGGACCGAATCGGTGCCCACGAGCACCAGGTTGGCCGAGGCCAGATCTCCACCCAGCCCGGCCCGCAGGCACTCCACGGCCCGCCGGGCGCGCTGCAGGGAGATGCCGGCGTCGAGCAATTGCTTGATCACCTTGAGTTCGAGGACGTCGGTGTAGGCGTACAGGCGCTGCGTGCCGCTGCCACGGGCGTCGGCAATGGAAGGGCGAAGCAGTCCAGTGCGGGCCCAGTAATCGAGTTGGCGGTAACTGATGCCGACCAGCGTGCACACCTGCGGACCTCGAAACCCCTCTCCCCGATCGCCCCGATCGCCGCGGGCGGCGGCCGTAGCCGGCAGCGGCATGGCAGGTACAACGCGATCGGCCATCGGGGTCTCCTCCACCTCAGGTGCAGGGTCATCGTAGTGCGGACGTGACACGAGGGTAGTTACGAACCTGTCGTCGCTGGGGGATGCCGAGCACGCCCGTCGACCACCGAGCTGGTCGAAGCGGACGGAAAATCGCCTGGTGGGAGCAGGAGACCAGGGCCGTCTCCGGGGTCGAATCCCCCCTTTTTCCCATCGCGGCTTGGCATCGTCCCTGGTGGGACGGAACCCTCGACTTCTACTCGAGGGTCAAGGCCACTGGGGCCAGTTGGGGGGCAGGCTCCCGGTCGCCGGCTCGTTCTGCATCACGCCGGGCGGAGCGCCCAGCCAGCCCAGCATCTGGGAGTAATTGGCCCCGAAGGCGGTGGAGTTCGCCCCGCTGAATTGGCCGTAGTCCCGGGCCATGGTGACCCCGTCACAGGAGGGGTCGGCCCATCCGGTCTCGATGCCGTCCGGCCCCTCGTACATCTGACCGATCACGGTCCCGGCCGTCACGCTCTGGCCGATGCTCACCGTGGGCTCGATGTCCTCGGCGGCGTACATGACCAAGCCGGCGGCCGGTCCGTCGCTCAGCTTGTAACAGATGAAGGTTCCTCCCGGCCATCCCGCGTTGGTGGCGGCCATGACCGTACCGTCGCCCACGGCATAGATGGGCCCGTAGCCGCTGTAGTCGACGCCCTGGTCGACGCGCTCGGGATACAGGTCCGAGATGGCGCGCAGGGGGTTGGCGTAGCTGCCGGGCGTGGGATTGACGTTGTAGGCCGTCGGAGCCGCGGCCAGCGCCGCTGCCGCCGCTGCGGCCATGGCCTCCTCCTGCTGTTCTTGTTCTACGGCTTCGGCTTCCTGCGCCAGCTGGGCGGCCAGAGCGCTCTTGGCCTGCGAGAGAAGGGCGTCGTCCTGGGCCAGAGCTGCCTCCGCCGCCGTCTTCTCGGCGCCGAGGCGGGCCACCGTCGCTGCTGCCCGCGCCTGCACGACCTTGAGCGCCGCCTCGGCGGCTTGGGTCTGTCTGATGTCGACGTCCACGGCGTCGAGGATGTTGCGCAGGTTGCCGTTGGCGATGTCGGTGTATTCGGACGCCGCCGCCTCCGAGGTGAGGCTCCCGGCGAAGATCTGCAGAGCCTGGTCTTCGCTGCCGTTCATGTACACCTGCAGGGCCAGTGAGCGCAGCTGGACCAAGGCTCGGTTCTCGACGACCTGGTCGGAAGCCAGGTGCACTTCGGCCCCGTGCACTTTGGCCGTGTCCTGCTGGTCCTGGGCCAGAGCCTGGTCGTAGCTGGCCACGAGCTGTTCCACCTGGGCGCCGTCGGCGGCCACCTTCTGCTCCAGATCGGTGACGCTGGCCTGAGCCGTGTGCGGGTCGGCCGAGACCGAAGTGG
>JASHZK010000249.1 GCA_030042575.1 Acidimicrobiales bacterium | reverse complement strand
ACGACCAGGGCCTGTATCACCTGCACGGCACCATCCGCTACCCGAAGGCAGCGTAACCATGTCCAGACGACCGTCGGTGAGCTGTATGCGGGAGAACCGCACGTACAGATCGAAAGGGGGATGGGGAACCGGGCCCGTTTCGCGGGCGCCGCGCCCCTGACTACCAATGGACCGGGAATCCGGTGGTATCGCTCGGCGCGACGCCACGGGTGGGAAGGGCCCACGCCATACACGTCGTTTCCACCACACGGCCGATCAGGATCCCGGCCACGAAGTCGCTGGATGCGCGCCTCGTTTGGATCGGCCAGGACGATCGGGATATCGAACTGGAGATCGTGGCGCTGGACCTACCTGAAACGGTCGTGGTGATCCATGTGATGCCGACGTCGCTGCGGAGGTGAAGAGAATGGCCAAGAAGACCACCTACCGATTCGGGCCGGACATTCCCGAGGGGAAGAAGCTCCGTGATCGCCGAGGAAGGGGGGTAGACGACGCCTATGTTGAAGAGGCGGTCGAGGACGCCATCACCAAAGCGCGTCGACGAGGACGTCCGTCGCTCTCCCAGGGCGGCGAGTCACCCCTTCTCCGGGTCCGGATTCCCCCGGAGCTCGACGACGCAGTACGGCGGGCTGCCGCCAACACAGGCACCTCGCGGGCCGAATGGGTGCGACAAGTCCTCGACAGAGCGAGCCGCAAGGTCGGTTGATGTCGGCATCACCCCCGACAATCTGGGGTCGGTCGTCCCATTGGCGTGCCATAAGCAGCGGCAAAAGGTGGCGAAACTCGGCGAGGGACGACCACCAGAAAGAACCCTGACCTGGGATCTCGCTACAGGTCGGCGTCGAGGGCTCGACGACGCGTTGCCACGGTTGGGGTCGCGGGTTCGAATCCCGTCGTCCGCTCCAAGCCCAACCACCGAGCGTCCAGCGTCCGGCCTATGGTGGGGACGTCAACGGGGCGGTGTGATGCTCGTCGTGTCGATCGAAGTATCGGAATCCGGTCGGAGGGAGACCTCAGGCGCTGCCCTTTGATGCATGGCACGGGAGGGCGAAGGTCTCACGGGACGCCGAGCTCCAAAGTCTGTTACACGCGGCGGTCGAGGACGAACGCGAGGGTCGAACCATTCACTGCGCCGACAAGGGCGAGCTTCGTAGCCTCTTGGAGTCCTCTCAGTCCGACCCGGCGTGACGTGGGGAATCGACTTCACCAGCCGGTTGCGTGGAACATGGTCCACCTCGTGAGAACCGTCGTGAGCTTGGAGGCATTGAGTTCGTCATTGATCCGGGCTGTGTCGTCTTCCCATTCGGGGCGGTTCCATCGGGGTGTCGCGGCGGAGACCCGCTACCGGACCGTCGGGCCATCGTGGTCGGAGTCCGGCTCCTCCGCTTCGGGTGCGCCGCGCAACATCGTGGCCAATGCCTGGCGCGTGCCACTCTTGGTCAAAGTGGTAAGCACGTCGCCGTACGCCAGTTCGGTGTCTCCCGTGGCGAAGATGAGTTCCTCGCCGCGCTGGATGGTGAACACGACGCAGGCCGGGGGGAGATGGGCGTCGCGCAGCCTGACCCCCACGAGCGACGAGGTCCGACCCAGACTCTCCTCGACCATCTCCGAGTCGGGGCTGACCATGGAGATCTGTCCCAGGCTCCTGTCCAGAGCCAACCGGTAGCCGCGCACCAGGTCACTCGCCGCTAGCACGCCGACCACCTGGCGGCTGGCACCAGTTACCGTGACCCAGTGCCCCCTGGCTTGTGTGAGGGCCTCCAGGGCGGCCGAGATCCGACCCGAGCTCGACACGGTCATGGCGGTGGCATCGAGCACCTGGTCGACGGTCACTTCGAGATCACGCTCCAGGCGTCGGGAGAGGTCGTCGGTCTCGACCGCCCCCCGATGGAGGCCGTGGTCGTCGACAACGGGGGCGCCGGGCACCCCGGCTGCCTTCAGGGCGTCGAGGGCTTCGACGCCCGGAGTGCCCTCCTGCAACACCACGAGCGGCAGTCGTGCCACGTCGGCCACGTCCAAGGTGGCCAGTAGCGGCATGGCGAACTGCAGGCGTCCGGCAGGCGAATCGGCGCGGGTACGCAACTGCGAGCGGTAGATGCTGTCGTCGGAGCGGAACACGATGAAGGTGGAGATGGCCACCGCCACGAGGGCCGGCGCTAGCACCGAGATGCTGCCGGTCATCTCTGCCACCATGATCATGACGGCCAATGGCGCCCGTGAAACGCCGCCGAAAAGGGCCATCATCCCCACCACCACAAAGGGCGCCGGGTCGTGCCCGACGGTTGAAGAGTATGGCTCGAGGACCCGCCAGACGCCCAGCCCCGTGAATGCTCCGGTGACGATTCCGGGGCCGAAGACGCCACCGGACCCCCCGGTTCCGATGGACAGGGCGGTGGCCAGGATGCGGGCGAAAGGCAGCAGCAAGATGATGTAGAGCGGGGTGTGCAGTAGCTGGTCGGAAAGTCCCTTCTGAACCCAGCCGTAGCCCGTGCCCAGAACCTCCGGGAGCCACAGGGCCAGCAGGCCCACCAGCAACCCTCCCAGAGCGGGGCGCAGCTTCCGGGTGAACGGCAGACGACTGCTGAGGCGGACCACGGCGTAGAAGATCTTCGAATAGAGGAGCCCCATGCCCCCGGCCAAGATTCCGATGATGGCGAACCACAGGAGCTGGGTCACCTGGAAGTGGTAGGTGCCCTCGAAGGCGAACAGCGGGTGGTAGCCGTAGAACCCGCCGAAGATGGCGTAGGCCACCACCGACGCGAACAAACCGGGGACGAGGGCCTCGTACTCGAAGTCATTTCGGTAGACGGCGTCGGCTGAAAGCACCGCCCCTCCCAGTGGCGCGCCGAATATGGCGCCGATTCCAGAGCCGATCCCCACCGACACCGCGATGCGCCCATCCTCGGGGGACAGGTCGAGGAGGCGGGCGAGCAGCGACCCGAAGCCTGCGCTTATCTGGGCGGTCGGGCCTTCGCGCCCACCGGAGCCTCCCGATCCGATGGTCAGGGCTGAGGCCACGATTTTGACCAACACCGCTCGCAGCCGGATGCCGCGGGGGTTCTCGTGCACGGCCTCGATGGCGGCATCGGTGCCGTGACCTTCGGCCTCGGGCGCCCAGGTGAACACCAGCCACCCGGCCAGGGCACCTCCGAGCAGGATCACCAGTGGGATCGCCCAAGCCCGCAGGTAGTGGGCCGAGCCCGCCGCGTTGCCCTCGCCAGCTGGCGTGGGCACCTGATAGGCAGCCAAGTCGCCCAGGAGCCAGTGCGTGGTCAGCCGCAACACCTCGTAGAAGGCCACTGCGCCCAGCCCGGCGATGACGCCGATCAGGG
>JASHZK010000028.1 GCA_030042575.1 Acidimicrobiales bacterium | reverse complement strand
CCTCACGCCGCCTCGACGTATGGTGATCGGCCAATGGGAGAGGGAAAGGGGCAGGGAACCGCTCCGGGGTCTTTCAGCCGGCGACGGTTCCTTGTCGGTGGGGTGGGCCTGGCCGCCGCCACCGGGCTCGGGTACTGGGTCGCCGAGCAGTTGGAAGGACCTCACCCATCGGCCGACGGTGTTGCTCGACGTGCCCTCCGGGCGAGCGGACCGCCCGGCGCCCCCCAGGCCCTCAGCGTCGACGGGTTGAGCGCGCCCATCGGGCTGAGCACGGGAGACGTCGAGTTCGCCTGGCAGGTGAACGACGAGCGCCGCGGCGCCACCCAGTCGGCCTACCGCATCGTGGTGCAGACACTCCCCCCGTTGGCGCCCGCTTCGTCTTCGGTGGTCTGGGACAGCGGCAAGGTCGACAGTGACCGGCAGGCTTTCGTGGTCTACGCCGGCCCGCCCCTGGCGCCCGCATCTTCCTACCGCTGGACGGTCCAGACATGGGCCGGATCCGGGGATCCGGGGCCGTTGGCCGACCCGGGGACGTTCGAGACCGGCTTAGGGGAAGAGGACTGGAAGGCCAGCTGGGTGTGGCTGCCGGCGGACACCACGACGCGACCAGACCAGTGGGCCTACGTGCGCAAGACCTTCCTTCTGGAGAGCGCCCCCATCGTGCGGGCCCGGGCCTACGTCTCGGCCGACCAGCAGTACCAGTTGTACGTGAACGGTGTGCAGGCCGGAAAAGGCCAGGCTTACAGCTTTCCCGACTCGCAGTATTACGAGACGCTCGACCTCACCTCGTACCTGGTGGCGGGACAGCTCAACGCCGTGGGACTGCTGTACTCCTGGGAGGGGGCCACCAAGGGACATCCGGCCGGCACCCCGGGGGTCATCGCCCAGATCTCGGTGTTGCACGCCGACGGCTCGATGGAGTCGGTGGTCACCGACGGCACGTGGAAGGTCAGGACGGGCGCATGGCTGCCCGGGACCCAGCGCGACCTCGAAGGTGACAACGTCGACTTCACCGAGAACATCGACGGCCAGCTGATCCCCACGGGCTGGAACACCGCGCCGTTCAACGACTCGAGCTGGGAGCCGGCCACCGTGATCGGCCCCGCCGGCACAGATCCCTGGACACGCCTCGTCTCGGTGCGCACCCACTTGGTGCAGCAACCGATCACTGCCCTGTCGCTGACACCGTTGCCCTCGGGCGCCGTGGTGGCCGACTTCGGCAAGGTCTACGCCGCCTCGCCCCAGGTCACTTTCCACCATGGGGTGCCCGGCCGGGTCATCACCATGCGGGCCGGATACCTCCTCGACGAGCCGACGCCCGGCGAGACCCTCGTGGGCCAACCCGGACAGGTGTCGGTGTTCCACGGGACTCAGCACACCAACATGAGTTACTCCTACGTGCAAGCGGGGGGGCAAGAGCAATTCGCCGCCTTCGACTACCTCGGGTACCGCTACTACCAAATCGATGATCCTGGCGAAACATTGAGCCCGTCGGACGTGGTGGCGGTGACCCGGCACACGACCTTTCCCGACTTGCAGGCCGCCACCTTCTCCTGTTCGGAGCCGACCATCGACGCCATCTTCCAGTTGGGCGTCCACTCAGCCCTCTTCGCGGCACAGGAGCAGTTCATCGACACGCCCACCCGCGAGAAGGGCCCCTGGCTGTGGGACGGGTTCAACGAGTCACAGACGGCCATGGTGGCCTTCGCCGATCAGAATTTCACCCACAAGTCGCTGCTCGAGTTCTCCCAGTCGCAACAGCGATTCTGGAAGCGAAGTGGCGCCGTCAACAAGATCTATCCCACCGGCCTCGGGGCCGGGGACATCGACGAGTACTGCGAGATCTACCCCGAATGGGTGTGGCAGTACTGGCTGAACACGGGCGACGCCCCCCTGCTCGGTGCCGTCTATCCCACCATGCTGGGAGTGGCCAACTACGTCGCCCGCTCCATCGACAGCTCCACCGGTCTGGTGACCCAGCTTCCCTCCACCGAGCCGGTGAGCGTCTCCTACCCGGTGCTGACCCGGATCAACGTGCTGGGTGCCAACGTCTTCCGCCGGGCGGCGGACGCCGCAACTGCCCTCGGTCGACCAGCCAAGGAGATCGCCAGGCACCGAGACCAGCAGCTGTCGGTCATCGATGCCATCAACCGCTCGCTGGTTCGCAGCGACGGGCTCTATGTGGACGGCCTGAACTCCGACGGGTCGCTGGGGGGAACGGCGTCCCAGGACGCCAATGCCTGTGCCGGGGCGTACGCCGTGGTGCCCACCGACATGTACCCGCGGGTGGCCGCCCACGTGGCCTCGCTGGGCATGGACGTCGAGCCGTGGACGGCCACCGAAGTCCTGCGCACCCTGGCGGACGCCGGACGCGACGACGACGTGGTCCGGATCCTCACCGACAGCCGGATTGACGGATGGGCCAACATCCTGAGCCGGGGGGCCACCTTCACCTGGGAGGTGTGGCAGCCGTCGGATGCCAACGGCGATTCGATGTCCCACGGGTGGGGTTCCAACGTTCTCGTGGAGATCGTCCGGTTGCTGCTGGGCGTGGTGCCCACCGGGCCCGGCTACGCCACCTTCGACGTGACACCACCCATGACGGCCCTGGATTGGGCCAAGGGCACCGTTCCCACACCCCGGGGACCGATCACGGCGTCGTGGGCGCGGACGGCGAACTCGGCCGGCTTCAACCTGGACGTGCAGGTCCCGGCCAATGCCGCCGCCACCATCCAGATCCCGGCCCCCCAGCGGGGGAGCCTGACCGAAAGCGGGCAACCTGCCGGGCACGCTCCCGGGGTGAAGGTGCTCAACATGGGACCACCCCGGGCCGTGCTACAGGCCGGATCCGGTTCGTACCACTTCGTGTACTCCTCGAGGCGCCCATGAGCGCCGAGCCCCGCGGCCCCGCTGGGCCACCGCCACCACACGCCGGGAGGCGGGTCCGGGGACCGATTCCCGGCGCCGTCGTGGTGCTCTCGGCCGCGCTGGCTCTGGCCGGCTGCACGGGAGCCAGGCTGGCGGCGCCACCTCGGCGCCACCATGATGGCCGGCCCGCTTCGTCGGCCGCCGCCGCATCCACCACCACCACCACGGCCGCCGCCGCCACCGCCACCGCCGCCGACACCGTCCCCGCCGTCACCGTGACCGACACCGCGGGCCAGAAATTCGTGGTCCAAACCAGCGCCCTGCCCTCTCCGCTCGCTCTCCTCATCCAGGGATGGCTGCGCAGCGCCTCGCCCGGTCATGTCTACCTGCACGAAAGCGTCACCGTCGCCAATCCCACCGACGCCCCGGAGCCGCTGCGGGAATTCGACGACCCCACCACCGGTCTGGCCGACGGTCTCGAGTTCGTGATGGATGCCTCCGACGCCTCGCCGGCGGGCTTCGGGGCCGACTGCGGAGTCGATCCCGGCTACCCGGCGCAGTTGTGCCCCATCAGCTTCCCGCAGGGCGTGGTGGTGGACTCCGATTCGGCCTACACCAGCGGGCCCAGTGTGACCCTGGCTCCTGGGACCAAGGCACAGATCGTGTACAGCTTCGGACCAGTGCTGTCGTCACTGGACGGCGCCGAGGTCAGTCTCTACTTCTCACCCGGGGTGTCCGGTCCGGTGCGACTGGGCGCTTGAGCACACAGGAGTCTGTCCGTTTTCGATCACGACGGTGAGCCGTGAGGCACTTTCCTCACTCGTCTCGAGCCGATGGAGGGTCGCCCAGGTGGGCCTGGTAGGCGTCCGGACGACGGGTGGTGAGGAAGGGGAACAGTTCCAGCCAGTCTCGGCGCTGGTCGATGTCCAGGTCGGCGATGAGGATGGCCGGCTCGTGGCGCGGGGCCTGGACCAGCTTGCGACCATAGGGATCGGAGATGAACGAGGAGCCGTAGAAGGTCAGGGGATCCTCGAATCCGACGCGGTTGACAGCCACCATGAAGGTGCCGTTGGTGATGCCGTTGGCGATGATGACGTTCTCCCACAGGGGTTCGGTGTCGAAGTCCGGGTGGTCCGGTTCGGATCCGATGGCGGTGGGAAACACGAGAACGGCGGCGCCCTTCAGCGAATAAGCCCTGGCCAGCTCGGGGAACCATTGATCCCAGCAGGTGGGGAACCCGAAGTCAGTGCCCTCGATTCGAAGGGTGCGGAAAGCTTCGGGTCCGGCGGGACCGGGGGCAAAGTAGCGGTCTTCGTGGTACCCGGCTGTTGTGGGAATGTGCAGCTTGCGGGTCCGTGCGGCAAGAGATCCGTCGGGTGACATGACGACTGCGGTGTTGTAGCCGAGCTCGTGGCCCGGTCGGGCCTCCCACAGAGAGGCCTGGACGTAGACGCCGGTCTCCTGGGCGAGCTGCCCGGCGAAGGTGGTCGTGGGTCCCCCGCCTATCGGTTCGGGTTCCACCTCGGCCGCCGAGCCATCCGGCGTCACCGGGAAGTACCGGCTCAAGGTGAGCTCCTGCAGGCAGACCAGCTTGGCACCGTGCTGTGCCGCCGTTCTCACACCTTCTGCCAGAGCGCGGCGGTGCTCGTCGGGATCAGGATGCCACCGTTGTTGAACCGCCCCGATCCGGACCGGCGGTCGTCGGGTTGGGTGAACCCGAGCGTACGAGGGCCCGGGGGATCCCGTGAAGACCTTCACGATCTGCAGGTCCGAGCCGGGATCTGCTGGGTGATGCAGTGGGGGCCTCCGCCGCCGAATGCCAGGGTGAGACCGTCGATACCTACGACCTCGCGATCGGGAAAAGCGTGGCGGAGAAGGTCGAGCGCCTCCTCGTCGGTGTCCATGCTCGCCTGACCGGTGAGAGGGACGACAGCGGCGCGGTTGCACAGGTAGAAGTTCAAGTACGAATGCACGACCGTCTGGCCTCCGATTTCGGCCCGGGCCAGCGGACCGAAATCGACGACATCGAAGCCCGCCTCCAGGGCGATCTCGCGGTTCAGGGTCATGGGCTCGTGGTTCGGGTCGGCGGGCGGACGAGCCTGTAACAACAGCGATCCGGAATCGGTGAAGGCGGCGACCAAGTCGATGTGGCCATCGGTGTCTCGGTCTTCGAACAGTCCTCGGCCGAGCCAGACGACCTCGGTGGCCCCGAGATAGTCGGCCAAGGCCGATTGGATGTCGGCCTTGGACTGCTTGGGGTTGCGGCCGGCGTCGAGGAGGCACTGCTCGGTCGTCACCATGCGACCGGCTGCGTCGATGATGACCGACCCTCCTTCCAGTACCAGGGGTGCGTCGTAGGCGCGGTCGCCGTAGCGTCGGGCGAGCAGGCCCCCGGCCTGCTCGTCGCGGTCCCAGCCGGAGTACTTCCCGCCCCAGGCGTCGAAGCGAAAGTGGACTCCGGCGCGCCGGCCCTTGTCGTCGATACAGAAGATGGGCCCGCTGTCGCGCATCCACGAGTCGTCCAGAGGTATCTCGACGACGTCCACACCACCGGTCAGCACGGCCCGGGCCTCTGTGGCGTCGGCCCCAGAGGAGGCGACCATGACGACAGGCTCGAACTGCGCGATGGCGTTGGCCACTCCCGCGTATTCGAGCTTGGCCGCCGGCATCATGTCCTTCCACAACTCGATCCGGCACGGCCAGGCCATGATGGTCGCCTCGTGCTCGGCCGACTCAGGCGGCATCCGGTAGCCGTCGCTCCCTGGAACCGACGGCGCTGGCGCTGGCACCACCGTAGACGGCATATACCTCCTCACCAGCCAGAGGCGGCGGGCGGAATCGAACCGCCGTACGGGGCTTTGCAGGCCCCTGCCTAAACCACTCGGCCACGCCGCCGGGTGTCGGAGGAGCCTAGTCCGGCGCCCCGTCTGGCCCAGCGGCCCGACAGGAGGCACCCGGTCCTTCTGTGGGCACCGGAAACCGAGTTGGTCCGGAAACTCCAGGGCCTTCGGACGGCGCAAGGGGATGATTGAATCGTCGTATGAGGATCGCCCTCATTGCCCCACCATGGACGCCCATCCCGCCACCGCTCTACGGCGGGATCGAGTTGGTGGTGGACGAACTGGCGCGGGGACTGGTGGCGGCCGGCCACGAGGTCACCCTCTTCGCCACCGGTGATTCAACCTGCCCGGTCCCGACCAAGTGGACACTGGAGCGGGCCGAGGGCATGCGCATCGGCATGGCCGTTCCCGAGTTGCGCCACGTCCTGCACGCCTACTCCGAACTGTCGGCCGATCACGACATCGTCCACGACCACACCGTTATCGGCCCTTTCTACGCCGAGCGTTATCCGAAACTGCCGATCGTCACCACCATCCACGGCCCCTTCAACGAGGAACTCGTCGACCTGTACATGGCCATCGGCGCACGAGTGCCGATCATCTGTATCTCCCACGCCCAGCACGCCGCCGCCCCCCAGGTCCCCGTGGCCGGTGTCATCCATCACGGGATAGACGCCGACAAGTTCCCTTACGGTGACGGTGCCGGCGACGCCGATGGCGAGTACGTGCTTTTCCTGGGACGCATGGCGCCCGACAAGGGCGCCCACCGGGCCATCGAGATCGCTCGCAAGGCCGGCCTGCGCGTGTTGCTGGCCGCCAAGATGCGCGAAGCCTGGGAGCGTGCCTATTACGACGAGCAGGTCGCTCCCCTGCTGGGCGCCGACGCCGTCTATCTCGGGGAAGTGATCCACGAGCGCAAGCTCGAGCTCCTGGCCGGCGCCAAAGCATTGCTCTTCCCCATCCGCTGGAGCGAGCCGTTCGGGATGGTCATGCTCGAGGCCTTTGCCTGCGGCACGCCCGTGGTCGCCTTCCCCGAAGGAGCTGCCCCCGAAGTGGTCGAGGACGGCACGACCGGCTTCTTGTGCGAGGACGACGTGGCCATGGCCGAGGCCCTGGACCGCATCGGCACGCTGCGCCGGGAGGACTGCCGGGCGGCGGCCGAGGGCTACTTCGCCACGAGCAGAATGGTGGCGGACCACGTGGCGCTGTACGAACGGGTACTGGCCTCCCGGGGCTGAACCGCCGGGCTGGCCGGTTTCAGCTCCGGTTCCGCGACCCCCGGGTGAAGAGGTGGATCAGGCGGACCACCACGGCCACCACGATCACCAATATGGCGATCTCGAAGGCGAAGAGCACGAGGTGGGCCACGGCCCGGACGATCCACAGCACGACCAGCACGCCACCGACGACACCAGCACCCACCAGAGCCTTGTCCACGGTGGACAGCCGTCCGCCGCTCCGCTTCTCGATCGAATCGGCCATGTCCGGCTCCCTCCAGCTTCGACTTCCCCCCAGGCTAGGACGTCCGGGGCGGTGACAGGCGACGGGGGGCGTCGATGAGCACGCCCGGGTTGCAGATACCGTCCGGGTCGAGGACGGTCTTGGCCGCCGCCAGGGCCCGGGCGAACAGTTCCGGACGCTGGTGGTCGTAGAAAGTCCGGTGGTCACGGCCCACGGCATGGTGATGGGTGATCGTCCCACCGGCGCCCAGCACCGCCTCCGAGGCGGCGTCCTTCATCTCGGCCCACTGGGCCAGCTCCGACCCGAGACGTGCCGGAGCCACCACGGTGAAGTAAGGCGCCGGCCCGTCGGGGTAGACGTGGGTGAAGCGACACGTGACGAAACCCCCGGTCCCCTCACGGGCCAGGACCCCGCCCACGGCCACGCGCACCTGCTCGTACAGGGAAGGAAAGCGGTCCCAGGTGCAGGCGGTCTCGAAGGTGTCGCACACCGCTCCCAGGCGGACCAGAGCGTCGCGCACATAGGGGGCGCGCAGGAACGAGGCCCGCCAGACGTCGGTCGCCCCTCCGTGACCGTCGACCTCCGGGCCGGCAGCTGTCCTCAGTTCACCACCGGTGGGTTCGTCGGTATCGCCCTGCTTCCACGAGTCCGGGTCCACCACTCCCCCCAGGTCCGACGCCAGCTCGGCGGCCCGCCTGGCCCAGGGACCGAGCGGGTGATCAGCCGATTCGAAGCCGATCACGAGCACGGCCGTCCCGCCGTCGCCGACACCGTTCACCATCGCCTCCAGCGGATCGAGCAGCCGGCAGTTGCTCGGTGCCAGCCCCGACTGCGCCAGGGCTCGTACCGCTCCGGCACCGCCCTCCAGCGAAGAGAACCGTGCCGTGCCTCCGGCCCGCCAACGGGGCCGCGGCCGCAGCCGCATCCAGGCCGAGGTGACGATGCCCAAAATGCCCTCCGAACCGAGAAAGAGCCGGTCGGGCGACGGACCCGCCCCCGACGCCGGCACACGCCTCGTCTCGGTGAGCCCCGCCGGCGACACCACCCGCATCGACTCGACCAGATCGTCGATGTGGGTGGGTCCGGTGGCGAAGTGGCCCGCCGACCGGGTGGCGATCCACCCGCCCAGCGACGAGCACTCGAAGCTCTGGGGGAAGTGGCGCAGGGTGAGCCCATGGGGGCGTAGCTGGTCCTCCAGCGCCGGGCCCAGCACGCCTCCTTGGATGTGGGCCGCCCATGACACGGGGTCGACCTCGAGCACCCTGTCGAGGGCACCGAGGTCGACGGTGACCGCACCGCCATATCCCTCGCCCACGTCGGGCTCGACCCCGCCCACGACGCTCGATCCGCCTCCGTAGGGAACGGCGGCGGCGCCCTGCTCGGCGCACCAGTCGATGACGGCGGCCACCTCGCTCTGGCTTCGGGGCCGGGCCACCAGGTCCGGTGGATGGTCGATCTGACCACGAAGCGCCCGCACCACGTCGCGATAGGACTTGCCGTAGGCGTGGCCGATGCGCTCAGCCGGGTCCTCGGTGACGATGTCGGCCAGAGCGGCGGGCCTCGACAGACGCGGCGGCGGCAGCTCGACGTCGGAGACCGACGGAGGGTCCCGTCGTCGCCCGTCGAGCCCGAGACTGGGCCCGAGGCGGCGCCCCAGAGCCTCGATCTCTGGTTCCGACAGGCCTTCTCCCTCGTACCCCCATCCCCACCAACAGCGGCGCCGCACGCTGTGTATCTACACCCGTGGTGCTACCGTCGGCGGTGTCGTTCCGTGCCGCCCGCCAGGCCCTGTTGGCCCGGACCGAGCTGCACGGCGACGCCTTCTGCCGGGCCCTGGCGGCGGCGGCCGACGATTGGTTGACCGGTCTGCTCGAAGCCGCCTCCCGGGGCGACCATGGCGGGGTCGGCCTCCTGGCCGTCGGCGGATACGGTCGCGGTGAGCTCTGCCCCTACAGTGACCTCGACGTGGTCCTGGTCCACAAGGGCCGTCGGGACGTCGGCAGCCTGGCCGACGCCGTGTGGTACCCGGTGTGGGACGAAGGGATTCGCCTGGACCACTCGGTGCGACGCCCCAAAGACGTCCTGGCCGTCGCCCGCCGCGACCTGAGGGCCCAGCTCGGTCTGCTCGACGGCCGGTTGGTGGCAGGGGACGCCGCCGTGGTGATCCCCCTTGTGGCCGAGGCCAGGGCCCTGTGGCAGAAGAAGGCACAGCGAGAGCTCCCCGTGCTGGCCCGACAGGTCGAACAGCGCAGAGCCGAGCACGGCGACGTCGCCTTTCTTCTCGAACCCGACCTCAAAGAGGCCCACGGAGGCCTGCGTGACATCCACGCCGTCGTGGCCGCCGCCCTGGGCGTACCGACCCTGGCCGATGAGGTCGACCTCTCTACCCTCGAGCAGCCCCGCCAAGTCCTCACCGCGGCACGCGTCGAGCTGCACCGCCTCACCGGCCGGGCCACCGAGCGGCTGCTGCTCCAGGAACAGGACGCGGTGGCCGCCGCCCTCGGCTTCGCCGACGCCGACGCCTTGATGGCGGCGGTGTCCCAGGCCGGTCGGACGGTGGCCTGGATGACCGACGACGTCTGGCGCCGGCAGGTGTCGCCGGGTGCGTCCCATCGGACACGGGGGCGCGGTGCCCGGGGGACACAAGAGCTCCCCCAGCAGCCTCACACGGTCGAGCCCGGCGTGGCCGTGCGGAGCGAGGCCACCGGCACGGCCCAAGTCGTGCTCGCCCCGGACGCCGAGGTGGCGGACGACGTCACCCTTCCGCTGCGCCTGGCGGCGGTGGCGGCCGAACGGGGCTTACCGATCGGACGGGCGGCCCTCGACACGATGGCCAGGGCCAGCCCGACTCCTCCCGAACCGTGGCCGGACGAGCTGCGTCGAAGCCTGGTCCGGCTGCTCGCCACCGGACCCGCCGCCATCGTCGCCCTGGAAGCGCTCGATCAGCGTGACCTGCTCGTGCGCCTGTTGCCGGAGTGGAAGGCCGTGCGCAACCGGCCGCAGCGCAACGCCTATCACCGCTACACCGTGGACCGGCACCTGCTCGAGACAGCCTCCCAAGCCGCACAGGGGGCGTGGGCCACACGGCGCGCCGACCTGCTGCTCGTGGGAGCCCTGCTGCACGACATCGGCAAGGGCTTCCCGGGCGATCACACCGAGGTGGGCATGAAGGTGATGGGCGAGATCAGTCGGCGCATGGGCTTCGCCGAGCCCGACGTGGCCGTGCTGGTCGGGCTGGTACGCAACCACCTGCTCCTGGCCGACGCCGCCACCCGGCGTGATCTCGACGACCCGGCCACCACCGACACCGTGGCCCGGGCGGTGGGCGACAGCCAGAGCCTCGAGCTGCTGGCCGCCCTGACCGAGGCCGACGGCCTGGCCACCGGGCCGGCCGCTTGGGGGCCGTGGAAGGCGGGGCTGGTGGCCGACCTGGTGCGCCGGGTCCGCCATCGCCTGGCGGGAGGCGCGCTTCCGGCCACCGCTCCCTCCCCCATCACCGACCGGCATCGCCAGCTCATGGGCCAGGCCCGGAACCTAGGGCGCACGGTGGTGGTCGCCGAAGTCCCCACCGTCGCCGTGGTGGCCCGTGATCGTCCTGGGCTCCTGGCCGCCGTCACCGGGGTGTTCGCCCTGCACGGTCTCGACGTGCGGTCGGCGGATGCCGCGGGGGAGGACGGCTTCGCCGTGGAGATCTTCGCCGTCGAGGCGGCACGGCGCAGCTGGCCCGACTTCGAACGAGTGGGCGACGAGATCGACGCCGTGCTCCGGGGCACGCTCGCCTTGGAGGAGCGCCTGGCCGAGCGGAACCGGCTCTACGGGCGAAAGCGACCGGTCTCGGCCCATCCGACGCCGGTGTCGGTGACCGTGGACAACGCCGCCTCCGACCGGGCCACCGTTCTCGAGGTGCGCGCCCCCGACCGCGTCGGTCTCTTGCACGCCGTGACCGGCGCCCTGTTCGCCGAGGGTCTCGACGTCACCACCGCCCGGGTGTCCACGCTGGGCGAAGAGGTGGTCGACGCCTTCTACGTCCGTGACCACGCCAGCAGCACGAAGATCGAGGACCCCCGGCGATTGGCCGACATCGACCACGCCGTGCGACGGGCGCTGGAGCTCCGCTGATAGCCTCTGGGCCGACACTGCGTCCCCTGCGGTTTCTGCACCGCGCCCCCACATGCACCGCACAGTCCACCGCCCCTTGCTCTTCAGCGCCATCTTTGTGTTGGTCGCCGCCGCCGGCACCGTCGGCGGTCTTGCCGCCACCCGTCACCACAGCGCCGCAGCCAGCCCCCGCAAACCGGCGGGGCCGCCGCCGCTGGAACTGGTCAGCACCAATCCGCTGCAAGGGGCGTCGAACGTTGCCCCCGACGCCCGCTTGACCCTGGTGTTCAGCCAGTCACTGGCCGACTCCTCGCCCCAGCCGGTGCTCGACCCCGCGGTGGCCGGGTCCTGGGAACCCGACGGGCCGGACGCCGAGCAGTTCGTTCCCAGTCAGGGTCTGCCGCCGGGAACGACCGAGACCGTCGAGGTGCCCGGGGGGAGCGACGGCGTGGCCGACACCGGAGGCAGCCACCTGCCGAGCGATGTCTCCATCTCCTTTGCGGTGGCGCCCATGTCGCTCCTTCGTACCCAGCAGCTCCTGGCCGAGCTCGACTACCTCCCCCTGACCTGGACGCCGGCCGACCCCTCCCCCGTGCCGGCCTCGGAGATGGCGCTCGACCAGCAGGGGAACTTCTCGTGGCGATGGACCACGATGCCGTCCGCTTTCACCTCCCTGTGGAGCCCCGGACAGGCCAACGTCATCACCACGGGGGCGGTCAGGGCTTTCGAGTCGGAGGAGGGACTGACCACCGACGGGATCGCCGGACCCGAGGTGTGGAGGGCGCTGCTCTCGGCGATGGCGAGCGATCAGACCGATCCCGACACCGACTACGACTGGGCCGACGTCTCCGAGAGCCTTCCTGAGACCCTGACGGTATGGCGCAACGGTGCCCCCCTGTACACCACGTTGGTCAACACCGGGATCGCCGCTGCTCCTACGGCCCTGGGGTCCTACACGGTCTATGCCCGCTACGTCTCGACCACCATGTCGGGCTACAACCCGGACGGCAGCTACTACAGCGACCCCGGCATACCGTGGGTCAGTTACTTCAACGGCGGTGACGCCCTCCACGGCTTCGACCGGGCCGCCTACGGCTTCCCCCAGAGCCTGGGCTGCGTGGAGATGCCCCCGGCCCACGCCGAGGTGGTCTTCCCCCTGACCCCGCTCGGCACCGTCGTCACCGTCCAGTGACCCGGTGGCGCCGAGGCCCCGGCCCGCTCCCACTCACCGCGCGCCGCCGCCGTCTCGACCCGAAGCGGGAGGAAAGTGCGGCGGGCGCCTCTGGCGCAGGGCGGCCACGCCTTCGGCGGCGTCGGGCCCCAGGAACCCCAGCATCTCCAGGGCCAACGACTCTCCGAAGCTGGGCAGGGCCTGGCGGATCCAGCCGTTCATGACCCGTTTGGTCCACTGCACGGCGGTGGCGCTGCCCGCCGCCAACCGGGCGGCCACCGCGAGCGCCTCGGGCACCACCTGGTCGTCGGGGACGCAGCGGGTGACCAGACCGATGCGCTCGGCCTCGGGGCCCTCCACGAAGTCGGCGGTCATCAAGTAGTACTTGGCCTTGGCCATCCCGCACAGCAGCGGCCACAGCACCGCGGCATGGTCTCCGGCGGCGACTCCCAGGCGAACGTGGCCGTCGGAGATACGGGCAGTGGTGCCCATGATGGAGACGTCGGCCAGCAACGCCACCGCCAGCCCCGCCCCCACGGCCACGCCGTTGATGGCAGAGACGATCGGCTTCCGGGCCAGCATCATCTGCTCGACGATGGCTCCCGCATCGCGCCACTGCACCAGGGTGGCCCCGAAGTCGGCGGTCATCTCCTCGATCATGTCCAGGTCGCCGCCGGCGCTGAAGGCCCGGCCGGCGCCGGTCACCATCGACACCCGGACGTCGTCGTCGTCGTCCACCACCGCCCAGACCTCCGACATCTCCCGGTGCATGCGCACGTTGGCGGCGTTGAGGACCTCGGCCCGGTCCAGGGTGATCACCAGCACCCCATCGGGCCGGTGCTCGAAGGACAGGTGCTCGAAATCCTCATAACGGGTGATTCGCACGGGCCGAACCTATCCGGAGCGCTCTGGCGCCGCCGATAACATCCGCCGCCGTGCACGTCGACTTGATGGCGTTCGGGATGCCGCTACGCAAGGCCCAGGAGCTGGCCGCCGAGGCCGAGCGGGCCGGCTTCTCGGGTGCCGTGGTGACCGAAGGGGGACGCACCGCCTACTTGACGTGCACGGCCATGGCCCTCGCCACCGGGTCCTTGGAGCTCGGCACCGGCATCGCCGTGGCCTTCCCCCGCAGTCCCATGGTGACGGCCCAGGTGGCCTGGGAACTGGCCGAGGTCAGCGGCGGACGCTTCCGCCTGGGCCTGGGCACTCAGGTCGAGGCCCACATGCGACGTCGCTACGACGCCGCATTCGACCACCCCGGGCCCCGTCTGGCCGACTACGTGCGGGCGGTGCAGGCTGCTTTTCGGGCTTTCCGGGACCAGGAGCCCCTCGCCTACGAAGGGGCCTTCTACCGCCTGACCCTGCTGCCCGCCCTGTGGTCGCCCGGACCCATCGCCGCCGCCGATCCCCCGGTGGAGATGGCCGCCGTCAACCCCTACATGCTCCGGCTGGCCGGCGAGGTGGCCGACGGTGTGCACGTGCACCCCCTCAACCACCGGCGCTACCTGACCGAGGTGGTGCGACCCGAGATCGCCGCCGGGGCCAGCCGGGCCGGACGGGACCCGGCCAGGGTGCCGGTAACGGTGCCGGTGCTCACCGCCGCCGGCGACACCGACGAGGAGCAGGCTCGGTGGCGGGAGCTGGCCAGGGCCCAGGTGGCCTTCTACGGCTCGACGCCCAACTACGCCTTCCTCTTCGAGCTGCTCGACCGGCCCGACACCACCGCCCGGATCCGACAGCGCCAGAAGGCCGGCGACCTGGCGGGCATGGCGGCGGTGATCGACGACCAGCTGCTCGACCACTTCGTGGTCCAGGGCACCTTCAGCCAGCTGCCCGGGAAGCTCCAGGAGCGCTTTGCCGGCTCGGCCGATCGGCTGGTTCTGTACTTCGCCGGGGCAGCTTGGGAGCGCGACCGGGCTCTGTTCGAGGGCTACGGCCAAATGGCGCGAGAAACTCGCAAGATGTGATGTCGCAAGTCACCGTCACCATGTACCCTCACAACACGTCGGGTCACCACGAGCGCGACGGGCGACGAGTAAGGAGGGACAGGCGGGGATGGGCTGGTACCGGGCCCAGGAGTTCGGATTCGACCCCCGCGTGTGCCGGGGTGTCCATGTCGGGAGCTGCGTGGCCGGACGACGTTGGCCGCGCCAGAGCGATTGGGACGTCGAGGCCCACGCCCACAACGTGGACTACGACCCCTGGCAAGGGTGGATCTGCGTGGCCTCCGAGCGCTCCCTCTTCACCGCCTCCCGGCGGCCCACCCGGGTGATGGTCCACGAGTACGCCCATCTGCTCGCCCCCAACTCCCGTCACGGTGCGGCCTGGCAGGAGGCCGTCGTCGCCTTGGGCTACCCCTCCGAGGCCGAGTGGCACCGACCCTCCCACCCCCGGCGGCCGCCTCGCCGCCGGGCCGCCTGACGAACAGCGGAGGTCGCGTCTCCGACCGAGGCGAAGCCTGCTTCGTCGGGGTCGGCCCGGCCGGGCAGCCACAGGCGGGCAAGGGACATCCCACTCAGCTACGAGGGCGGATCCTGGAGAGCGCTCGAGGCCAACCGAGCCTCGTCGAGGACGAAGATGGTCTGGGTGGAGCGGACGTGGGGTGAGCCGTGCAACCGCACGAGCACCACGTCACGCAGGGCCACGACGTCGGGCACCCGGACCAGCAGAACCAAGTCGAAGCCACCGCTCGTGAAGGCCAGGTACTCGAGGCCGGGCAGCTGCAACAGCTCGTCGCGGGCCTCTTGCCAGGCGTGCTGGTCGACGTTGGCCAGGATGAGAGCGGCGATGGGAAGGCCCGCCCGGCCCGGGTCGATCACGGCCCGGAACCCGGTGATGACCCCCCTGTGGCGCAGGCGCTCGAGGCGGCTGTAGGCGGTGGCCCGGGAAACCCCGCTGCGATCGGCCAGGGTGTTGACCGACATCCGCCCGTCGGCCAGGAGCTCCCTCACGATGCGCCGGTCCGTGTCGTCGAGCGCCGGAAGAACGTCCATCTTCGACCTCCTCGACCCGGTCTTGCCCGGACAGGGTGCACCGACCAGCCCTCAGAATAGCATTTTGTCTCGATTTCTACCGCTTCACTGGACGAATGGGCGGTAAATCACCACAATCGAAGCTGGGATGTTGGGCGAGACACAGGTCACGGACACCTTCGGGCTGCCGGCCGACCATCCGGGCTTCTCCGATGACGAGTACCGGCGCCGGCGACAAGCCATCGCCGACGTGGGAGGGGCCTACCGGCCCGGCAGGGCCATCCCCGACGTCCACTACACGGCGGACGAAGACGACCTGTGGCGGCTGGTGTCGAGCGAGCTGGCCGCCAAGCACCAGCGCTTGGCCTGCGCCGAGTTCCTGGCCGGCGCCGAGCGGTTGGTACTGCCCACCGATCGCGTACCGCAGCTCCGGGAGGTCGACCAACGGGTACACGAGCTCACCGGCTTCCACATCCGCCCCGTCCCCGGACTGGTCCCGGTGCGCGACTTCTACGGTTCATTGGCCGAGCGCAGCTTCATGTCGACGCAGTACGTCCGGCACCACTCGGTGCCCTTCTACACCCCGGAACCGGACATCGTGCACGAGATCATCGGCCACGCCAACATGCTCGCCTCCGATGCCTTCGCCGAGCTGTACCAGGCGGCCGGGCGGGCCTCCCAGCGGACCACCAGCGACGAGGCGCTCGAGTTCTTCTCCAAAGTCTTCTGGTTCACGCTGGAGTTCGGCGTGGTGCGAGAAGCAGGCGAGACCAAGGCCTATGGGGCGGGGCTGCTCTCCAGCTATGGCGAGCTGGACCTGTTCCGTGAAGCCGAGATCCGCCCCTGGGACCCGGTCGAGATGGGCTCCCGGCCCTACGACATCACGCACTACCAGCCCGTCCTCTACGAAGTGCCCTCCTTCGCTGAATTGGTGGACCGGCTCGGGGCCTTCTTCACCGATTACAGCGAGAACTGGTACCGGACCCACAGGAGCCTCGGAGCTCGATGAGCGATCTCGCCACCGCCACCACAGAGGGGGCTCCGGCGGCCCGGCTGCTCGGCTGGGACTGTCTGGAGCTGTGGGTGGGGAACGCCCGCGCCACGGCGGGCTTTCTCATGTCCGGTTTCGGTTTCGCCTGTAGCGCCTATGCCGGCCCCGAGACCGGTGTGCGCCACAAGGCCAGCTACGTCCTCGACCAGGGCGACATCCGACTGGTGGTCTCGGCCGCCCTGGAGGCCTCCTCCCCCATCGCCGAGCACGTCCGCACCCACGGCGACGGCGTGCACGACCTGGCTTGGCTGGTGGACGACGCCCGGGGTGCGTTCCGAGCCGCGGTGGCCCGGGGGGCGACGGCCGTCCGCGCCCCCTGGGAGGAGCGCGACTCCCAGGGTGTGCTGGTGCTGGCCCAGATCGGCACCTACGGACAGACCGTGCACACCTTCGTGGACCGGAGTCGCTACCGCGGTCCGCGCCTCGAGCCCGGCTACCACACCGAACGCCTGCCACCCCCGCCCGTGGGCCCGGCAGTAGGTCTCACGGCGATCGACCACGTGGTGGGCAACGTGGAGCGGGGCCGCCTCGAGGACTGGGTCGGCTTCTACGCCGACGTGCTCGGCTTCACCCCCGTGCAGCACTTCTCCGAGGACCAGATCTCCACCGAGTACTCGGCGCTGGCTTCGACCGTGGTGTGGGACGGCAAGCAGATCGTGATGCCCATCAACGAGCCGGCCGAGGGACGACGCAAGAGCCAGATCCAGGAGTACCTCGACGCCTACGACGGGCCCGGGGTCCAGCACGTCGCCCTGCGCACCGACGACATCGTCGCCACCGTGGGCGCCTTGGCTGCACGGGGTGTGCGGTTCATGGAGGTCCCCGCCACCTACTACGGCGAGGCCCGCCGGCGCCTGGCGGGGGTGGAGCTGCCGTGGGCCGACCTCCAGCGCCTGGGCATCCTGGTCGACCGCGACCCGGGGGGGCACCTCCTGCAGATCTTCACCGAGACCATCACCGATCGCCCGGCGCTGTTCTTCGAGATCATCGAGCGGCGCGGGGCGAGCGGCTTCGGCGAAGGCAACTTCAAGGCCCTCTTCGAGGCCATCGAGCGCGACCAGGCCCGACGGGGCAACCTCTGAGGTCGGCGACCCCCGAGGGCGGGGGGTTCGGTCTCGACAACCTGCCCTTCGGCGTGGCCGACGACAGCGAGGCCGGTACCGGGAGAGTGATGCTCGCCTTCGGCGACCACGCCGTCGATCTGGGCGCCGCCAAGCAGAGCGGCGCCCTCGACGTCGACGTCGACGCCGGGCTTTTCCGGGCCGGCAGCCTGAACCCCTTGCTGGCCGAGGGAAGGCCGACGTGGCAGGCGGTCCGCCAGGCGGCCCGGGCCATGTTGGAGGGTCCCGCTGCGGTTCCCGCCGGTGTCCTCGTGCCCCGGTCGGGACTGCCCATGCGTCTGCCGGTGGAGATAGGCGACTACGTGGACGGGTACGGGGGGATCCACCACGCCGTCAACATGGCCAGGCTCTTGCGGCCGGGGACCGAGCCCCTGGCCCCCAACTGGCGACGCATGCCGGTGGCCTACCACGGCCGCGCCGGCACCGTGGCCGTGTCGGGCCAGCCGGTGGTGCGTCCGGCCGGCCAGGTCCTCGTGGACGGCCATCCCCGGCTGGCGCCCACGACGCGGCTGGACTTCGAGCTGGAAGTCGGCTTCGTGGTGGGGAGCGGCAACGCTTCGGGCCAACCCGTGGCTGCCGACGACGCTGCCGGGCACATCTTCGGCCTGGTCCTGCTCAACGACTGGTCGGCGCGCGACGTCCAGGCCTTCGAGTCCCAACCGTTGGGGCCGTTTCTCGGCAAGTCCTTCGCCACTTCCATCTCGGCCTGGGTGGTGACCCTGGACGCCCTGGCTCTGTACATGGTCCCCGGCCTTCCCGCCCGGCAGGACCCGGCACCGGCCCGATACCTGCGGGCCCGCGGCCCTTGGATCCCGGCGCTGCACCTGGAGGTCCTCGTCTCCACCAGCGCCATGCGCGGCGCCGGCCGGGCGCCGGCCGTGGTCAGCCGGGTGGCCTTCGCCGAGGCCATGTACTGGTCCATGGCCCAGCAGCTGGCTCACGCCACGGTCAACGGTGCCTCCACCCGCCCCGGCGATCTCTTCGGCTCCGGCACCGCCTCGGGACCCGACCCGAAGAGCCAGGGGGGCAGCTTGGCGGAGCTGACTCGGGGCGGGACCGAGCCCATCGAGCTGCCCGGAGGCGAGAGGCGCTGGTTCTTGGAAGACGGCGACACCGTGGTGCTGCGGGGTTGGTGTGGGGAGGACGGCGACCGTTCGACGGTGGCCCTGGGCGAGGTCGTCGGTACCGTGGCGCCGGCCACCACCGCTCCCCACCCCGACCCCAGGCCCTGAGCGACGGAGAAGGCCAAAAAAGGCACGAGGAAGGGAGCCGACCATGCCCTATTACCGCAGGGTGGGAGAGGTACCGGCCAAGCGGCACCTGCGAGTCGACCAAGGCGGGGGCAAGGGACTGCTCTTCGAGGAGCTGATGGGCGCCGGCGGCTTCTCGGGGGAATCGGCGCTGCTGTATCACCGCCACTCCCCCAGTGCCATCGTGGCTGCCGAACCGGTGGGCGATCCCCGCGACAGCGCGCTCGGCTTCGACACCCCGCTGCTGCCCCGCCATCTGCGCACCGCGAAGCTGCCACGAGGCGGTGACCCGGTACTGGGGCGCATCCCGCTGCTCGGCAACGACGACGTGGTGCTGTCTTGGGTGGACGCCGATACCGACAGCCCCATCTACCGCAACGCCATGGGCGACGAGCTGCTGTACGTGCAGGCGGGACGGGGCCGCTTGGAGACCGTCTTCGGCGCCTTGGAAGTGGGGCCCGGGGACTACGTGGTGCTCCCCACCGGGACCACGCACCGCTGGGAGCTGGACGGCGGCAATCTCGAGGTGCTCGTGCTCGAAGCCGCTGGTCACATCGGCTTTCCCGACCGCTACCTGTCCCGCCGCGGTCAGCTCCTCGAGGGGGCCCCTTTCTCCGAGCGCGACCTGCGCGTCCCCCGAGGGCCGCTCGAAGCAGACGGCACCGACGTCGAAGTCGTCGTCCGCAACCGCAGCGGGCTCAGCCGTCACGTGCACGCCCGGCACCCCTTCGACGTGATCGGTTGGGACGGCTGTCTCTACCCCTTCGTCATGTCCATATTCGACTTCGAGGCCCTGGTGGGGGCCATCCACCAACCGCCCCCGGTCCACCAGACCTTCGCCGGCCCCAACTTCGTGGTGTGCTCCTTCGTTCCCCGGCCCTTCGATTTCCACCCCCAGGCCATCAAGGTCCCCTACCACCACGCCAACGTGGACAGCGACGAGGTGATCTTCTACTCCCGGGGCGATTTCATGAGCCGGGCCTCCTCCGGGATCGGGGCCGGTTCCATCTCGATGCACCCGGCCGGATTCGTCCACGGCCCCCAGCCCGGGAGCGTGGAACGCGCCGCCGGCCAGGAGCGCACCGAGGAGGTGGCCGTGATGATGGACACCTTCCGCCGGGTCGGGTTGAGCGCGGCCGCCCGCCACGTCGCCGACGACGACTACCCGTGGACCTGGTCGGGCCGCCACCGCTGAGGGCTCGGTGGGCCGCACGCGCCGGGCCATCCACAAGGCGACCGCCGAACGTGGCCCCCGGTTCACACACTGGTCATCCAGGGTTCATCGACAGGTCACGTGGTGCTCACCGGACCGTCACCACCCGGTCGGCCATGCGGCGGCCAGATCGGCACCGGGAGGGCAGGCACCTGTCTGACCAGGGAGATCAGGCAGATCGGGGCCTTGGTGGGCAGGTGAAGAGGAACTTCGAGTCCTCCACAACCTTCTCCACAGGCCTCACCCCCCTGTGGCCCGGGACCTGCCACGGCCCCGAGGTCACGAACCAGTGTCGGACACCGGCTCGGGCACCGTCGGTCCCGCCCGCCGGGTCGCCGACCTATCGTCCTGATCGATGGCTTGGGCGCGGTGGCGGGCGACGACGTCCAGGGCGGCTGCCACGGCCGTGCTCGGGGTAGCGGGCTCCCTGCTCCTCGGCGGCTG
Source organism: Acidimicrobiales bacterium (assembly GCA_030042575.1). GTDB lineage: Bacteria > Actinomycetota > Acidimicrobiia > Acidimicrobiales > UBA8190 > UBA8190. Next base: position 95 of record JASHZK010000028.1, on the reverse strand, counting down.
CACCTCGAGCCCTTCACCCAGGGTCCCTGTCTACGAGGTGAGCACGGCGTCGGTGAGCGGGGTGGGTACCGTGCTCGTCAACGGCCAAGGACGAA
>JASHZK010000248.1 GCA_030042575.1 Acidimicrobiales bacterium | reverse complement strand
CCGACGTCCCGGTGGTCTCGGAACCGGACCACGCCGAGTTGGTGGAGGCGTCGTCCACCTGGGTGGCGGTGGTGGAGGAGCCGAGCCCGACGGAGAAGGGCTCACAGCTGCTCGTGGACCCGGCGTAGTTGGAGTCACCGGAGTAGGTGGCCTCGAAGCTGTAGTTGCCCTCGGCCAGGTCGCCCTCGGTGCTCGAGTTGGGCGGCACTCCGTCCGAGAGGGCGCCCCCGCCCGCCGCCGTGCCGGTTACGTCTTCGGACACGCCACAGTCGTCGTCGTTCCAGAAGCTGTAGCTGACCGACCCGCCGGCCACCACGGTGTCGGAGCTGGTGACGGTGGCCGTGTCGTAGGCCGAAGTCCCGGTGGTCTCGGAACCGGACCACGCCGAGTTGGTGGAGGCGTCGTCCACCTGGGTGGCGGTGGTGGAGAAGCCGATGCCGACGCTGAACGGCTCACAACTGCTCGTGGACCCGGCGTAGTTGTCGTCGCCGCTGTAGGTGGCCTCGAAGCTGTAGCTGCCGTCGGCCAGGTCGCTCTCGGTGTATGAACTCGGCGGTACCCCGTCGGAGAGGTTGCCCCCGCCGGCCGGCGTGCCGGCTACCTCCTCGGACACCCCGCAGTCGCTGTCGTCCCAGAAGCTGTAGATGACCGACCCGGTCGGAGTGACGGAGTAGGACACCTCGCCCAGGCTCGCCGTGTCGTAGGCCGAAGCCCCGGTGGTCTCGGACCCGTACCACGCCGCGTTGGTCGAGGCGTCGTCCACCTGGGTGGCGGTGGTCGTCGAGCCGACGCCGACCGAGAACGGCTCACAGCTGCTCGTGGACCCGGCGTAGTTGGAGTCACCGGAGTAGGTGGCCTCGAAGCTGTAGCTGCCGGCGGCCAGGCCGCTCTCGGTATCCGAGTTGGGCGGCACTCCGTCGGAGAGGTCGCCCCCGCCCGCCGGCGTGCCGGCTGCCTCCTCGGACACCCCGCAGTCGCTGTCGTCCCAGAAGCTGTAGCTGACCGACCCTCCCGCCACCACGGTGTCGGAGCTGGTGACGGTGGCCGTGTCGTAGGCCGAAGTCCCGGTGGTCTCGGACCCGGACCACGGCTCGTTGGTGGAGGCGTCTTCCACCTGAGTGGCGGTGGTGGAGAAGCCGATACCGACGCTGAACGACTCACAGTTGCTCGTGGACGCGGCGTAGTTGGAGTCGCCGGAGTAGGTGGCCTCGAAGCTGTAGCTGCCGCCGGCCAGGTCGCTCTCGGTGTTCGAGTTGGGAGGCGCCCCACTGGAGAGTTCGCCCCCGCCGGCCGGCGTGCCGGCTACGTCCTCGGACACCCCGCAGTCGCTGTCGTCCCAGAAGCTGTAGCTGACCGACCCGGTCGGGGTTCCTACGTAGTACTCCTCTCCGAGGGTCGCGGTGTCGTAGGCCGAGGACCCGGTGGTCTCGGATCCTGACCACGCCGAGTTGGTCGAGGCGTCGTCCACCTGGGTGGAGGTGGTGGTCGGGCCGATGTCGATGGTGGTCGATCCGCAGACCTCGGTCTGCGTCGTGCTCCCGGGGACGAACTGGAGGCTACCCGAAGGATCCATGTACTCGACGCCGAACTCGTAGTCGTAGGCGTCGGTGGGGGTGGTGGGCTCGCACACCTCCATCGTCTGCTCTCCTGTCGGCGTGCCGGCGGGAATGGTGACGTTGGCGTTCAGCTGTGGCGGGTTCAGGTACATCGGATAGAACGTGAGGGTTTCCGACGACTCGGTCGTCAGTGTGTTCGACAGGGTGAGGGCCACCGCTCCGGTCCCGCTCGCTGTGCAGTCACCCGAGCAAGCCGTCACCTCGGTGTTCGAAGGGACCCCGGTTCCGACGACAAAGTCACCCACGAGGGCCGAGTAGGGCTTGGTCGCGGTACCGGTCGGTGTGGTCGGGGACGTCGCCGTGGTACCCGACAGGGCAACCGATGTGAGGGTGGAGGTGCCGCTGGTGCTGGCGTAACCGTTGTTGTTCCCGATGTTGAAGTACGACCCGCTCACGTCGGCGGTGAAGGTGAGCGTCTCAGAGGCGGTGGTGGTCGCATTGTTCGACAGCTCGAGAGCGTCCCAGATCGCCGTGTTCTGGTAGGGACTGATCACGGTGGTGCCCGGCGGGATGCCGGCCCCGCTGACATCGGCACCCAAGACGTACGTGGGGAACCCGTTCGAGGCGGTCGTCGATATCATATTTGAGCCGCTCGTCACGGTGGCGGTGGCGCTGTACGTGTTGTTCGGGGTCACAGTAGTGGCCGGGACGCCACCTATCGTGACGTTGACCGGCGAGTCATCCCCGGCCCGGCCGTACCAGCAGTTGTAGTTGTTGACGAAGAGCCCGTTGCCAGTGTACGTAGAGCCATTTTGGGTGAGCCCGGTACCCGTGCCGATCGTGCTCGGGCAGGCACCAGAGGCGTCGGTGATCTGGACGCTCTGACCAATAGCGGCGCTCGCACTCGTGGCCACAGTGGGCGTCGTGGTGGTGGGGACGGCCTGCCCGGAGATGTCGTCGTCGATGTTGCCGGCGTTCGGCCCGTTGCCCGAGGCCTGGTACATCGTCCAGCAGAACGGCATGCCGGCATCGATCATGGCCGGCGCCGGTGGGCACGTCTGGTCCAGGTCGGAGCCCTCTTCCCCGGGGGTGAACGGCGAATACACCTCGGTCGCTTCTGTGAGGTTGCCGGTGGGCGGCGACGACGTGCTGTCGCCGCTGGTCCACGTCTGCCCGGACGTATTGCGGTCGCTCTCGCTGAGGTCGTACTCGGTGTCGCTACCCGAAGAGTAATTGGTGGTCCAGAAGAAGGCCGGGTTGGCCTGGATGGTCAGGTTCGTTTCGCTGTTCGCCGGGTCGGTGGCGTTGGTGCCGGTGTAGATGTCCTTGTCGGCGCCGACGCCCGTGATGAGAGCGCCAGAAGGTCCGCTGGCGCCGCCCTCTTCGACCACACCCAGTGTCTGGGTACCAGCGCTAGGGCTGTATGTCTGGTCGAGCGTGTCGGAGATGGACTCGGTTGCCGACGAGCTGGTGTCCGCCCCGACAGCAGACAATGGGGGGGGTATGACGTCGAAGTTGATCGTGCTCGTGGATTGGCCGGTGTTGTCCGTGATTCCGAATGTGACCGAGACTTCCGTTGGGGTGGCCCCGCTCACTCCGCTGTCGCTGCCCTCGCCCGGGGCGACCGTGATGAGACACTCATAGGTGGTACCGGAGTGAGGAAAGCCCGAGATGCTGTCATAAGGCGGCTCGGTCGTGGAGCAGCTGAACCCGGTGCCTGGTGTTTGGGATACGACGTACGGCCCGCTGCTGACGGTGTTGCTATCGGTTACCTTGAGTACCTGTTGGAAGGTGTAGTCGTAGGCAGAGTCGTAGATAAAGGTACAAGTCCCAGTTCCAGGACTAATACAGGTGGACGTGTCGGTACCACCACCGGTGCCCGTGGTGGAAAACGACACGGCGCCGAAAGCCGGTGCCGCGGTGAGGAACACCAACGCCACGGTCGCGATCAGCGAAACCGAACCCGCCACCGCGAAAACGCGACGTGGACGCGTGAGCTTCCTCATTCTGCTCCTCCTCCGGTGCCCGGCACTGTCACAGGTTGTCTAGCCCTGCGCCAAGGAAAGCAACAGGGTCGAAAGTCACGCCAGCGTGTGATCGTCGTGCTGGCCAGACTTTCACCATCAATGTCCCCAAGATTGATGAACTCACGATCTTCCAAGGTTCACGCGTGTCGTCGTTACAATGGGTGTGGCGATTCCGGCAAGCAATCGCCAACATAGATGAGCCCACGATTCGAGAACCTTCCCTCACCATCAGTGGTACCGGGTGAAGGAACGAAGCGGGGCGCACGACGGAAATGGGTAGTGCACATGGTGTCCATTCCTGTTCCCGCCACCGTCGGCGCCCGACACGACGGAACGGGATCTTCGACGACCTTGGCAGGCGGCAAGGATCGTCAACCGTGATCGAGCGCCGCCTCTCGGAAACGGCGGCATGAAGTCGGGGCGAGCCAGGAAGAGGCGCATCGGAGAAGAGAGGAAGAGGGCCGTCCCCCCGGCCCCACCGCCTGAGCCGGAGGATGAGCAGGCGGGAGGCGGGCGAACCCGTCAGGCGGGGTCCCTCCGGGGGCCCAAGGCGTGGATGGGGCGGCGCCGCTACCCGCTGTGGGGTCTGGCGGCCATGCTGGCGGCGTTCTTCGCCTGGACACTGGCAATCGTCCCCGCCGTGTGGGGCGCCTGGCAGGCCGGCCAGGACGAATGGAACGTCTGGCAGGCATCGCAGTTCGTGGCCCACGGTTGGCTCGGAGCCATCTATCGGGCCATGCCCGTGCAGCCTGATTTCCCCCTCTGGCCGATCATCCTGGCTCCCATCAAGGCGCTGAGCGACCTGCTGGGCTTGTCCGGTGGGTACCGATGGTACGACACCACGGGCGCCGCCTACCACGCCACCGCCTGGCTCGTCTACGGCCCGGTCTGTGTGGTTTG
>JASHZK010000247.1 GCA_030042575.1 Acidimicrobiales bacterium | reverse complement strand
AGCCCGCGTAGCAGCTCGACGAAGCTCAGATATTCAGAGGTCATCCCCGGCATGACGACGGTCCGGCTCAGCGTCATCTCCGCTCCTCCTCGGTCTCCAGCCCCGCTAACATGCGGGCGGCATGTAAGTTACATGCAAAGTGCACATATGGTCAAGAGCCAATCCCCTGTACCGGCCCGACGCACCCAGGCCGAGCGCTCCGAAGCAACCCGGGCGGCGCTCGTTGCTTCGGGGCGCAGGCTCTTCGGGCGCAACGGTTACGGCCGTACCGCCCGTGAGGAGATCGTGGCAGACGCCGGCGTGACACGCGGCGCCCTCCAGCACCACTTCGGCGACAAGCAGGGGCTTTTCCGCGCCGTGTTCGAGGAGCTCGAGCAGGAGGTCGTGATGTCCACAGCTCAGGCCGCCTTGCAGGTGGCCCATGAGCACCCACTCGAGATGCTAAGGGCCGGGTGCCATGCCTATCTCGATGCCATGTTGGATCCGGCGGTGCAGCGCATCTGCGCCATAGACGGCCCCGCGGTCCTCCCCACTGACGTCCGCTCGGAGATTGCTGACCGCTACGCGTTTGCTCTCGTACGAGAGGTGGTGGAGTCGGCGATGTCCCATGGTGAGATCCAGCGGGTCCCCCTCGAACCGCTCACTCGTATGCTTCTTGCTGGGATGATGGCGGCAGCGCAGTACGTGGCGACCGCCGAGAACCCGAAGCGAGCCCGTGCCGATGCAGGGGACGCCGTGGACATGCTGCTGAACAACCTGATTCCCTAGCCGAATCCTCACCGGACCGAAGGGTCCGATCGATCCCAGCTCCTCTCGGGTTGGAATCCGCCCTGACGAGCCGACGTAAGGGGCGGACTCGCCGCGCTTATCCGGTGCGCCATCTCAAAATTGGTAGTTACATAAATGTATTTTCCCTGTTCGCAGCCATTTAGGTGAGGCGCTGGACATTGGACACTAATCACTGAAAACTAGTGAGCTGTGGATGCCGCGGACACCCTTGGCGAGCTGCTCTTTGGGCGGAAACTGCGCCTTCACGTACTTCTTTGGGCCTACGAGCAGGACCGCGAATTCCATCAGACCGAGGCGGCGCGTGGCGTCAACTACAGCGCCACGGGTGAGGTCGCGAAGGAACTGGAGCGTCTTACCCAAGTCGGCATGCTTAGAAAGCTCGGGAGACCTGGGCGGGTCGGACCACAGAACTATGTGCGTCTGCCGGACCACCCGGGATGGGAAATTGCTCGGGCGGCAGTGAACACACTCTCATCCGTTGGAGACGCGGACAATGGGCATGGGCAGATAGCGCCAGTGAGGAAGCTACCTAGAGGAGGGGATTCGCGTGCGAGGGGCGCGCGTTCACGAAGAGACGATTCAACTGGAGCTTGAGTTTCGGAACTGGCCGCAACTTGAGGCAATTTCTAATGGTCACCTTTGAATTGCTCGGAAAGAGAACCCGCTCTTCGGTCGAATATCGAGACGCGGTGGGTCGTATCTTTGGAAACACCGTGGATGATGTCCGAACTGAACTTCGACCGGAGGAGCGTGGAGGAATCTCGGACCGAACGCACGCCAGGGACGTTGTCCCCGGAATTGTTGAAGTGAGGTGGTGGTCCCCCTCCTGAGTCCTGCCGTGAGGTAGGCGTTCAGGAGACCAATCCAAGAACTACCCAGAAAGGGGACCACCAATGAAGAAGAAGGTAGCTGTTGTGAGCGTCGCCGAGGCGGAGGAGGCGGCCCGGGTGGCTGACCTGCCGCTCGAAGCGACCGTGGCGCTCGCCGAGGTGGCAGGCGCCATCAAGGATGGTCTGCTGGCTTTCGCCTCGGCCACCGGCCTCGTCGTCATGTTCCAGATGATGCAGGCCGAGTTGACCAGGCGCATCGGCGAGAAGCACGCCAAGATTCCCGCCGCAGAGCGGATCGGCAACTGGCACGGCACGACCAAGGGCTCGGTCGTGCTCGGGGGACGGACGGTCACGACCGAACGTCCTCGGGGCAGGACCACAGCTGGCAGCGAGATCGAACTCGACACCTGGAAGGTCTTCTCCTCGACCGACCTGCTCGAGTCCGTGGTGGTTGAGCGGATGCTCGCCGGGGTGGCCACCCGGCGCCACGTGGAAGTGGCCGAGCCGGTCGGAGACGACCTCGAGGCCCGGGCCCGGTCGATGTCGAAGTCGGCCGTCTCCCGGCGCTTCGTGGCCGCCACCAAGCGGGCCCTCGAGCAGCTCATGGCCCGCAGCCTGGGCGACCTCGACGTGGCGGTGGTGATGATCGACGGGCTCGAGGTCGCCGGCCAGTGCGCTGTGATCGCCCTGGTCATCACCACCGACGGCACCAAGGTGCCGGTCGGTCTGTGGCTCGGTGACACCGAGAACAAGACGGTGGTGACCGCCTTGCTCGCCGACCTCGTGGCCCGGGGCCTGTCGGTCGAGGGCGGCGTGCTGTGCGTCATCGACGGTGCCAAGGCACTTGCTGTGGGCATCCGCAAGGTGTTCGGCGACCAGGCCGTCGTCCAGCGCTGTACCTTGCACAAGCGCCGGAATGTGGCCGGCCACCTGCCCAAAGACCTCGCCGCTGTCGTCGACCGGCGCCTGGCGGTGATCTTCGCCCAGCCCGACGCCACGAAAGGCCTCGACGCCGCCCGGCGCCTCGCCGCCGAGCTGGACGCCGAACACCCCGACGCCGGCGCCTCTCTGCGCGAGGGACTCGAGGACATGTTCACCGTGCGGCGGCTCGGCGTGGGCGGGACCCTCGCCAAGACCCTCACGAACACGAACTGCATCGAATCGATGATCTCCATCGCCCGCCGCTCGACGAACCGGGTTACGAAGTGGAAGGACGGATCGATGAAGAAGCGCTGGGTCGCGGCCGGCATGCTCGAGGCTGAGAGGTCGTTCCGCCGGGTGAAGGGCTGCAAGGACATGGGCGTCCTCGT
>JASHZK010000246.1 GCA_030042575.1 Acidimicrobiales bacterium | reverse complement strand
GTCTTGCTCTGGGTGTGCCAGCCCAGCACCGACACAGCAGGTCGAGCGAACAGATCCACCATGCCGCACGCCAGGAGGCGGTCGATGTCCGAGAGGTTCCCCGGGCCGGGCTCGACCACGACGAATTGCGCCCGGTAGGCCCGGACCACGTGGGCGAGGCTGCACGTGGAGGCGTTGTCCTCTGCCCACTCGGGGGTGCCGGGCGCCGGCTCGTCGCCGGGGATGTCATCGTCGTCCGAAGTGAGGATCTGGCCGGGGAAGAAGACGTTGCCCGGGTTCTCGATGAGGCGGCGATGGCTGAACGTGTACACGGAGTAGAGATGCCAGGGGAGGACCATCACCCGGCTCCGTGGTGTTTCGACGCTGGTCAGGTAGCGGCTGGCGGCGTACCAGGAACTGGGATAGCGGACGGGCTCCAGGATCGACCCCGCTCCCCGGTACTCGGTCAGCCCGGCCGGGTACACGACGGCGGCGAAGGCGAGCGCCACACCGAAGAGCCTGACGGCGCCCGGCAACTGCTTGGAACGTCCGTAGCGGTTCAGGGCCGTCGCCGCCAGGACGACCAGGGCGACGAGCCACAACGCGCTCCACTTCTCGGGTTCCCGGTAGCCGCGGACCATCGAAACATGGGCGGCGAGCCATTTGAAGACGGCCATTCCCGGCCCCGTGGCCAGGACCAGGCTCACCACGACCCCGAAGAAGCCGGAGACCAAAAGCCACCACCGTCTTCGCCCCATCGAAGCGCCGAAGCAGGCGAAGCCGACCAGCAGGGCCGTCGCCGGCACCCACCAGTACGATCCCACGGTCGCTACCGGGAAGCGCAAGAGGCGTTCCCCCCAGTAGCCGTACAGGCCGAACAGATCGAGCAGGCCGAAGGGATGGGCTCCGGTGGCCCGGAAGAATTGCAGATCGGCGCTCGTCACCTCGGAGAATATGGCGGCGGTGGAGTTCCCTTGGCCGGTGAAGAAGAGCACGGCCCCGGGAACGAGCGCCGCCCCCGACAGACCGGCTGACACCAGCGCCAGGTGTGCCGTCCTCCTCGATTGCCAGACGCGATCGCCGATGACGCAGGCGGCGGCCAGCACCAAGAGGATTCCGGCGAAGTGGACGGAGAAGCTCACCGTCACGAAGGTGGCGACCACGAGACCCAGCGCCCTGGGCATCGTCGGCTGGTCGACCAGGAGCTCCCAGAAGACGAGCCACAGGAACAGCCCGTCGCAGGAGGCGATGACGGTCCACTGCCCCTCGACGAGCCGGTCGTAGGTGAAGGGGTTGACGATGCCGAAGACCCCGCCGAAGGCCTGTGCCCACCAGCCGAGTCTTCGCAGCAGGACCATGGGCAGCATCCCGGCGAAGAAGAGGACGCCGAACAGGTAGATCCTTCCTGTGACCGATCCACCGAAGAGCACCACCGACCACTTCTCGGCGAGCCAAATGGGCGCATAGAAGCCCCCGATGAACGGCGGAGCGCTGGGGCCGAAGGAGGCGTCGACCTGGAGCAGGTATCCAGGATGAAAAGCCGATCGCCCCACCAGGAGGCTGAGCGCGGCGCTGAGCGCGCATGCCCTCAGCCACCACGCTTGGTCGACGACCATGTGCACGACGCGGCTGCGACTGCTCACCATGACCGACGACTGGGAGGGGCCGTGAAGATCGGCTCCTCGGCTTGGATCGCCGACCACGCCGTCGGGGGATTCCGAGGTGGCGACGACGTCCGTCTTCGTGGGAGAGCGGTTGTCGATAGCGGACATCGCGATTACTCTTCCACCCCAGCCTGGAAGAGGGGTGAGAGTGAGCCGTAGGGTATCAGGCCAGCACCGACGCCATCAGGCCGGCCCCCCTCGAGCCGTACCGCATCCCTCTTCTCCACAGAGTTCCGATCCTTCTCTTCGTGCAAGCGGCTTGGCACTCGGTGTTGGACCGACAGACGAGTTGCACGGCGCCATCGCCGCCTCCGGCCTTGTCGTCTTCGCCGGGCTCTTCACCGCTCTCGGGAACGTCGGGTTCCAGGCGCTCATCGCCCGTGCCAACGAAGTCTCCAGCTACGGGGTGGCCAGCGGCCTCTTCTCTGCTGCTGGGGCGGCGGTCTTCCTGGCCGCCGGCCTGCAGTACTCCGTCGGTCGTCATGCCTCGCTGAGCAGGGTGCCCTCCCGAGACCTCCTTCGCCGCGCCATTCCCGGGCTCTATCCATGGACCGGGGTCTGGATCGTAGGAGCCTTGGCGTCGCCGGCCATAGCGGGCTACCTGCACCTGTCCTCGGCTCTCCCCGTCCTCCTCACCCTCGTCTATGCCCTGCTCATGGTGGCGGCCGGGATCCCGGCCGGGATCCTGATCGGGCGCCGCCGATTTCGTGACTACGCCGTCGCCGTCTGCTTCGCCGTCGTTGTCAGGATCCTGGCCGGCGTGTTCCTGGCCACCATCTGGTCCGGGGTCGACAGTGCCCTCGTCGCTTCGGTGATCGGGGCCGGCTCCTTCATCTTGGCCCTGGTCTTGGGCACGACCCGAGCGGCGCCCCTACCCGGACTGGCCGATGGCGGGTCCGACAGCCGGATCCCGTTCGGCGACGCCATCCCGAGCGCGGTGTTGGCCGGCTTGCTCTGGCTGCAGTGGACCTTCCCCTTGATCGCGGCGCGCCACCTTCTGGCCCCGGGCCTGGTGGGCGACTTCGGCGCCGCCAATCTGTTCGCCAGTGGGATCATCTTGCTGGCAGGTCCGCTGACGACGGCCCTGTTCCCGGCTCTGGTCCGGTCCACAGGACAGCGCGTCTTCGTCGTGGGGCTCACGGCGACGACTGCTCTGTCGGTCGTGCTGGCGATCGGCTTGGCGCTCGTGGGGCCGTTCGCCATTCGGGCGGTGTACGGAGGTCGCTACCACATCGGTGCTGCGGTACTCGGTCTGCTCTCTCTTTCTGCCATCGCCACCTCGGTCTGGACCTACCTCTTGTGGGTCTTGCGAGCGCGTGGCAGCTCGCTACGTGGTGTCCTCCTGGTGGCATCGGTGGCGATCGTCCTGGAAGCAGTCCTCTCGGTGCTCCCCTTCGTCCACAACGAGCTGTGGCTGGCCGTGCTGCCGGCGCTCTCGCTCCTGGCCGGATCGGTCACCAACGTCGTGCGCCACGCCTACCGGGTGAAGAGGTCGGTTCCCCAAGGACAACCGATTGTCGTCCGTCTTCGAGACGAGGAGCTGGGCGAACCATCGGACGACGAGACGAAGAGCCAGTCCCTGCTTCCCCAAGTGGCGGTGGGGATGATGGTGTTCAACGAAGAGCACACGCTCGAGGCCTGCATGCGCGCTGTGCTCGACGAGCGCGACGGTGAGGCGGCCGTGAGCCGCTTGATCGTCGTCGCCAGCGGTTGCACCGACGGCAGTGAGGCGATCGTCCGTCGTCTCGCCGCCGGTGACGATCGTGTCGTCCTCATCAGCCAGCCCGAGCGTCTGGGGAAGGTCGCCGCCATCAACGAGTACCTGGCGCAGGTGACCGAACCGATTTGTGCCCTTGTCAATGCCGACACGCTGCTGGCGCCCAGGTCTCTCACCCGGCTGGTCGAGCCCCTGCGCAACCCCTCGGTGGGCATGGTGGGCGGAAGAGTCGTGCCCCTGA
>JASHZK010000245.1 GCA_030042575.1 Acidimicrobiales bacterium | reverse complement strand
GGCGCCGCCGGCCCGGCGCAGGGCGGCCACCAGAGCGGCCACCCGCCCAGCCGCCTCGTCGAGCAGGGCCAAGAGCGCACCGTCGGCGGAGGTCTCGCCCGCCGTGCCGGCGCCCTCCCCGGTGCGCAGCACCCGGTGACCGGCACGGGGCGCCAACAGCGTGTCGAGGCGATCGGCCATCTCCGCCAGTCGATCGGCCGAGGCGGCGTCCTCGGGCGCCACGAGGCCGCGCCCGGCTTGGGCCGCCGCTCGTAACCGTCCCGGGGTGAGATCGAGGCCGAGTCCCTCGGTCATCACGTCCTCCACGGCGTGGGCCTCGTCGAACACCACCACCTCGTGCTCGGGGAGGACGGCGCCGCCACTGGCGATGTGGGCGGCGTAGAGGTGGGTGTTCACCACCACGACGTCGGCGAGCTCCGCTTGCACACGGGCGAGCTCGGCGAAACAGTCGGGACCGGACGGGCAGCGGAAGGCACCCGGGCACTCCTGGGCGCTCACCGACACCGCCGCCCATGCTCGCAGCGTGGGTTCGAAGTTCAGTTCGGCCCGGTCACCGGTGGGGGTCTCCTCCGCCCATGCCACCAGACGCCGGACCTGCGCCGCCGTAGCGGCGTCGGGGCGCGGTGCCGGGTCGTCGTCGAGCACGAACAGGCTCTCGGTCCCGTCGCCACCTCGGTCCGACTTTCCGACGAGCTCGCTGACCCGCTGGCGGCACAGATAATTGGCCCGGCCTTTGAGCACCGAGAAGCGGAAGCGGGGCCCATCGCCGGTGACGGCGGCCACCTGGGGCAGGTCCTTGGTGGCCAGTTGGTCCTGGAGGTTCTTGGTGGCGGTGGCCACCACCGTTTTGGCACCCAGCAGCACGAGTGGTACCAGATAGGCGAGGGACTTGCCGGTGCCGGTGCCCGCCTGCACCAACAGGTGGCGCTCCAACTTGACGGCTCGGGCCACCGCCTGTGCCATCTGCAGCTGTCCCGACCGAGGCTCGCCGCCACCGGGAAGCGACTCGACCACCCGACGCAGAACTTCGGCGAGCCGTTGCGGACTGACGTCGTTCACCGAGTTCGACGCTACCGCCGTACGTTTCCGAGACCACCGTCGCTGGCCGCGCCTCGGCCATCGGGCGCCGGCGGTGTCTCGACGCACACGAGCGGCTGCGGCGTCGCTCCCGGGTGGCCCGAGGGGTTCCCCTCCCGGCCCGGCGGGGCCTGCGCTATGGTCTCGGGAGCGTACGGTGGATCACGCAGGACCGTTCGCCGTTGTCGGTTGACGCTTCGTCTCCCGCAAGTCCGATTCGTGCGTGGAAATGAGGCTGAAATGGCCGAAGGAACGGTGAAGTGGTTCAACTCGACCAAGGGTTACGGTTTCGTCACCCCTGACGACGGCTCGCCCGACGTGTTCGTCCACTACTCCGCCATCGAAGGCACCGGGTACCGTGAACTGGCCGAGGGCGAGCGGGTGGAGTTCGACGCCACCGCCGGCGCCAAGGGCCCGCAGGCCACCAAGGTCCGCCGCCTCTAGGAGCGGCGCCGGCCGGCGCCGGCCTGCGTGCGGCACCGAGGTGGTGGCGCCGGGTGCCAACCGTCATGGACGACACAGCCGCCGCCTCCCAAGGATCGTGACCGGTTGACGCCTTGACGCGCCACCGGAGCGAGCGTGTCGCACAAGTAGCGTCGGGCCGTGGCCGATCCCCCCGTCTCCCTGCCGGCGGGCCTCGACCCGGACCGGGTGCCGGTCCACGTGGCGTGCGTCATGGACGGCAACGGACGGTGGGCGGCCCAGCGGGGACTGCCGCGCACCGAGGGCCATGGCGCCGGCGAGGCGGCCCTGCTCGACACCGTGGACGGGGCGCTCGAGATCGGCATCGGCTGGCTGACCATGTTCGCCTTCTCCACCGAGAACTGGCGCCGTCCCCGCGACGAGGTCCGTTACCTCATGGGTTTCAACGAATCGCTCCTCGTCCGCCGGCGCGACGAGCTCCACGACAAAGGGGTGCGCATCCGCTTCGCCGGACGGCGTGACTGGCGGGTGCCGCGCCGGGTCCTGCGCCGCATGGACGAGTCGACCGAGCTCACCGAGGGGAACCGGCGCATGACCCTGACCATGGCCTTCAACTACGGAGGGAGGGCCGAGATCGTCGACGCCGTGCGGGCCTTGGTGGCGCAGGGCGTGTCGGCCAAGCACATCGACGAGCGGGCCATCCGCTCCCACCTGTACTTTCCCGACCTGCCCGACCCCGACCTGGTGATCCGCACCTCGGGGGAGTACCGGATCTCGAACTTCCTGTTGTGGCAGCTGGCCTACAGCGAGCTCGTGTTCAGCGACGCGCTGTGGCCCGACTTCCGGCGCCGGGACCTCTTCGCCGCCGTGGCCGAATACCAGAGCCGCGAGCGCCGTTACGGGGGGCTGCGCCGGTGACCACCCTGTCCCGGATCGTGGCCTACGGGCTGGGCCTGGCCGTGGTGGCCTTCGTGGTGCTGCTGGCCGTGGCCGGGGTGACCGCTGCCGCCGCCCTGATCTTCACGGCGGGGGGGGTCATGGCCATGATCGTCTTGGGCGGGTTCCTCGGCGGCCGGGGCGGCCCTGGCGGCGCCGCGCCCGACCGGGGCCCCCATGGCACCGGGGCCGGCGACGAGGGCGGGACAATGGGCGGGTGAG
>JASHZK010000244.1 GCA_030042575.1 Acidimicrobiales bacterium | reverse complement strand
TGGCAGAGCGATTGCTCAAGCGTCCTCGTCGTGAAATCAGCGACGATTGACCAAGATGGATCTTGAGGAGGCGAGCGAACCTCCGTCACGCCACCACCGTTGCTAGTGCGGAGCCGGCTTCAGCCGACGACGGATCTGTGGGCCTGAAGGCCTCGGTGGGCTTATCTGGCTATAGACGAGTCGCCTGGTCGGTTGATGATTCACGTCATTCGTTGAGGGCAAGGCGCTCGGCGATGTCGAGCGCCGCGCCAGCGGCTCGGCTTCAGCCGAGCCGAGCGGTCCCGCACCCAGTGCAACTGTGTGGCTAACCGGAGACGAGCGCGAATGAGGGGATGATGTTCCGGTTGGCCGGGCGCCGAAGGCCCGGGTTGTCGACATGGTGGATCTGTGGCGTACGGCGTGGCCACCCCACCGCCCTGTGGGGCGAGCGGCAGAAGGCCGGGGCGTCAGTAAAGGCTTGAAAGACACCGGGGCGCGTCGCCCTTGGGAACTATCGCCCCGAGGAATCCCATCTTGGGAACGATCCTGGGACATTCCCCGGGACGTTGAGAGCGCACGCTGACGTCGTGGAGGCGTACTACGAGGACGAGACGGTCACCCTCTACCACGCCGATTTCCGCGACGTGACCGACCTCGGCCCGGCGGCGGCCGCGGTGACCAGCCCTCCCTACAACGCCGGGGTCGCCTACGACGGCTACGACGACCGCGTCTCCCCCGCCGCCTACCGGGCCCTGGCCGCTGACACCGGAGCGGCGCTGGAGCGGGCGCTGGCGCCCTGCGGTGGTCGGGCCTGGCTGAACGTTGGGGTGGAGGTGCTCGCAGTTTGGCTGGAGGCGCTTCGGGCGTCGGGGTTCGGCTCTGCCACCACCATCTGCTGGGACTACGGCACCCCCACCGCCCACACCGCCTGGGGGTCGTGGTGTTCGCCGGCCGCCCCTCACCTGCGCTATGGCTGGGAGCCGGTCATCTGCGCCTGGGACGGCCCCTGGCGCCGCCAGGCGCCAGCCGGGCTCGAGGCGTGGCGCGACGGTGAGGGCCACTGGCCGCTGCTGTGCCGCAACCTGTGGCGGATCGCCCCTGGCGCCTCGGTCCGGGCCGGCCACCCGGCAGTGATGCCGCTCGAGCTGGCCAGCCGAGCCATCCGGCTGTCGACCTGGCCGGGGGAGACGGTGCTCGACCCGTTCGCCGGCACCGGCACCACCCTTCTCGCCGCCCGCGCCCTCGGGCGAAAGGCGGTCGGCGTCGAGCTGTCGGAGCGCTACTGCGATCTGGCCGCCCGGCGCCTGGCCCAAGGCACCCTCGCCCTCCCCGCAGGCCGGTAGGGCGCCGGTTGAGGCGTCCGAGGCATGAAAAGCGCCGGAGCGCGGAGCGGTTGGGAACTCCCGGCCCGAGAAATTCGACTTTGGGAACGATCCTGGGACATTCCCCGGGACATTGGGGGCGCACGCTACGGCCATGACCACCCTGCACGACCCCAGACACCACCCCGGCCGGGACCACCGCCGATCCAGACAGGCGCCTGTACGTCCCTCCGGGGACGATCCGCCGGTCACGGCTGGGGCCGAGGCGAGCGCCGATCTGGCCCAGCTCGTCCGAGGCGAGCGCCTGGCCCTCACCGTGAGCGAGGCCGGCGCCCTCATCGGGATCTCTCGGGCCCTCGCCTACGAGCTCGTGGCTCGAGGCGAGCTGCCGTCGATCCGCCTGGGCCGGAGACTCGTCGTCCCGAAGCTCGCCCTGCTGCGCTTGCTGGGCCTGGCCCCCGCCGAGGGGTAGGGATGCTCTCGATCGGCAAGCTCGTGGCCGGCGCTGAGGACTACTACCTGCGAACCGTGGCCAAGGGGGCCGAGGAGTACTACCTCGGCGCCGGGGAGGCCCCTGGGCGCTGGGTGGGCTCGGGCTGCGAGATCCTGGGGCTCTCTGGACTGGTGGGCTCCGCCCAGCTCCGAACGGTTCTGTCGGGGTTCTCGCCCACCGGCGAACGCATCACCATCGTGCCGGTCGGCGCCAAGCGGGTGGCGGGCTTCGACCTGTGCTTCTCCGCCCCCAAGTCGGTGAGCCTCTTGTGGGGCCTCTCCGCCGACGAGGTCGCCCGAGCCGTGCGCGACGCCCACGACACGGCGGTGGAGGAAGCGCTGGGCTATCTGGAGCGCCATGCCCTGGCCGCCCGCCGCGGCGCCGGCGGGGAGCAGCGTGTCGCCACGACGGGGCTCATGGCCGGTGCCTTTCGCCACCGAACCTCGAGGGCCGGCGATCCCCAGCTGCACACCCATGTGCTCATGGCCAACGCCGTGTGTGGGGTCGACGGGCGGTGGTCGGCGCCCGACGCCCGACCTCTCTATTTCCATGCCCGTACGGCCGGCGCGTTGTACCAAGCGGTGCTGCGGGCCGGGTTGGCCGAGTCGCTCGGGGTGGGTTTCGGGCCTGTCGAGCACGGCTGCGCCGAGGTGGCCGGAGTCGACCGCGCTCTGCTGCGGCTCTTCTCCGCCAGGCGCGAGCAGGTGGAGACGGCCATGGAGCACCGCGGCGCCCACAGCCGCAAAGCGGCCGAGGTGGCTGCGCTCACCACCCGGCCGGCCAAGGCACGGCCTGGTATCGAACTGGGGGGCGGGCCGTCACTGCGCGAGCTCTGGCAGGTGCGGGCTCGGGAGGCGGGGATGGAACCCGACCAGCTGGCCAACGTGCTCGGGACGCCCCGGCTCCTGAAGGTGGACCCGAAGGACACCGAGGCGGTCGTGGAGCACCTCCTCGGCCCGGAGGGCCTCACCGCCCAGAGCTCGACCTTCGAGCCCCGCGACGTGGTGCGGTCGCTGGCCGAGGCCATGGCCGACGGGGCGCGCGTTTCCTTGTTGGAGGAGCTGGCGACAGGACTGCTTCGCCGTGAGGAGACTCTGTCGCTCGACGGCTCCGGGCGCGGCGGAGAGGGGACCTTCAGCACCCGGGAGCTGCTCGAGATCGAGCGGCGACTGCTGGCCGAAGGCGAGCGTGAGCGCGGACAACACCGGGCGACCCTCGAGAAGGAGGATGTCGACGGTCTGCTGGCCGCCCACGGTGAGCTGACGAACGAGCAGGCACAACTGGTCCGGCGGCTGCTCATCTCGGGGGACGGGATCGAGGCAGTGGTGGGCAAGGCCGGCTCGGGCAAGACCCAGGCCTTCGCCGTGGCCCGCCAGGGGTGGGAGCTCGCCGGTTGCAAGACGCTGGGCGCGGCGCTCTCGGCGCGGGCGGCGGCCGAGCTCGAGGAAGCGACCGGCATCGGCTCGGACACGGTGGCAGGGCTGCTGGCCCGAGTGGCGCGGGGCGAGCAGGCGCTGGCGAGGACGGGCGTGGTAGTGGTCGACGAGGCAGGGATGGTCGGCACACGCGAGCTGTGGCGCCTCGTGCAGGCGGCCTCAATCTCGGGCAACAAGGTGGTACTGGTGGGCGACCACCGCCAGCTACCCGAGATCGCCGCCGGCGGCGCCTACGGCGCCCTGGTCGGCAGGCTCGAAGGGGCGGTGCTACGGGCGAACCACCGCCAGCGCGAACCCTGGGAGCGCACCGCGCTCGACAATCTGCGCGCCGGAGACGTCGCCGCCGCGCTCGAGCGCTACCGCGCCATGGGGCGGCTGCACCTGGCCTCCGACATGTCAACGGGGCGCGCCGCCATGGTTGAGCAGTGGCTAACCTGTCGTGAGAACGGACGCAGCACGATGTTGGCCGTGCGCCGACGCGACGCCGAGGAGCTCAACATCTTGGCCCGCCGGGCGCTGCGCCAGCGAGGTGAGCTCGGTGCCGATGTGGTGGTGGCAGCCGGGCGCGGCTTTGCCGTAGGCGACGAGGTGATCTGTCTCCGAAA
>JASHZK010000243.1 GCA_030042575.1 Acidimicrobiales bacterium | reverse complement strand
CCCACCCACACGTAGTACGGGGTGAAGATCGCCGCCTCGCGCATGTAGGCGATGCCCACGCCGATGAGCGCCAGGCTGGACACGACGGCGACGTCCTCCGCATAGCGCGGTAGGTGGTGGCGCAGCAGGAAGAAGGCCACGGCAGCCACGCCGGCCAGCACGACGGGGACCCCGAGCCCGAACACGTTCACGACCTGTCCGGGCGCCACGGCCCACACGGCGGCGGCACCCACGCCGCCCACGCCGTAGATCGCCGCCAGGATCTCGCCGCGGTGTCCGACCACGGGCGAGGTGCGATGGCCCAGCCGCCGCCCGCCCCGGGTGGCGGATCCCGGGTGGAAGGTGCCGTGGCGCAAACCGAGCGGGTCGAAACCCGAGCGCTTTGCTCTCCGAACAGCCACGACACCCCCCGACGCCGCCTCCTTCACGCTACCGCCCCGGTGGCTCTGGCGGTCAGGCCGCCGCCCACGCGCCGGCGAGCGGCGCCCCGGAGGCGAAGCGGTCGGTACGGTGACGGGTCGTACCCGCCCGGATCCGACCTGCCGATGCCGCTGCCGAACTGGCCCGCCGAGACACCGTGCTGGCCACGCTCATGGCCGTCCACGGGCCGCCGCGCCTGCCGCCGCCTTCACCGGCGCCGAGCCGCTTCGCCGCCCTGGCCGAGGCCATCGTCTACCAACAGCTCAACGGCAAGGCGGCGGCCTCCATCCACGATCGGCTCGTGACCTGTCTGGGCGGGGACATCTCACCCGAGTCGGTTCTCGCCACCCGGCCGGCCACGCTGCGCGCCTGCGGGCTGAGCGGGGCCAAGGCGACAGCCGTCAAGGACCTGGCCGACAAGGTCTCCTCCGGCGCCGTGCGCCTGGAGCGGATCGGGCGCCTGGGCGACGACGAGGTGGTCGCCCAGCTGGTCCAGGTGAAGGGCGTGGGTCGCTGGACGGCGGAGATGTTCCTCATCTTCACCCTGGGACGTCTCGACGTGTGGCCCGTGGACGACTACGGCGTACGGGTGGGCTTCGCCCGGGCCTGGGCGTTGCCCGAGGTCCCCGTCCCCAAGGCACTCGGGCCCATGGGCGAACGCTTCCGGCCTTACCGCTCCGTGGCCGCCTGGTACTGCTGGCGCGCCGTGGAGCAGCGATGACGCCGCCGCTGAACGGAGCCCGGGCACTCGTCACCGGAGGAGCAGCCGGGATCGGCGCCGCCGTGGTGGCCCGGCTCCGGGCCGAAGGGGCCCAGGTGGCCGTGTTCGACCTGGAGGACCCGCCTCCCGGTTCCGCCGATCTGGCCGTGCGCGGCGACATCGCCGACCCCTCGGCCGTCGACGAGGCGGTGGCGGCGGCCCACACCCGCTTGGGCGGGATCGACCTGGCCGTCCTCAACGCCGCCGTCGGGGGTTTCGGCTCCCTCCTCGACATGCCCCTCGAAGAGTGGGACCGCGTGATGGGCGTCAACCTGCGCGGCACCTACCTGTGCCTGCGGGCGGCGGGCCGGGTCATGGTGGCGGCCGGCACAGGCGGCGCCATCGTCACCGTGACGTCGATCTCCGGGTTCCTGGCTGATCGCATGATGGGCCACTACAGCGTGTCCAAGGCGGCGGTTGCGCAACTGGTGCGGGTGGCTGCCCGCGAGCTGGGACCCTTCGGTATCCGGGTCAACGCCGTGGCGCCGGGCACCACCGACACACCCATGTTCGCCTCCACCCGACGGCTCCCCGGTTACGCGGCCAGGGTGGCCGAGCGCGCCGCTTTGGGCGGGATCGGGAGCTCCGAGGCGGTGGCCGAGGCGGTGGTCGCCCTGGCCCGTCTGGATTGGGTGACGGGGCAGGTGGTGGCCGTCGACGGGGGAGTGTCGCTGTGGAGCCCGATCGACCCGGCCGAGAGCCTCGAAGGTCCGACCCGCCCCGCCTGACCGGCCGGGGTGGGACCTATGGTTCGCCTGTGCCCTCCACGGTGTTCGCATCCGCCCGACTCGGTCCGGTCCGCCTGCGCAACCGGATCATCAAGGCCGCCACCTTCGAAGGTCGCTCCCCGCGTCGTGTGGTCACCGACGAGCTCGTCGCCTTCCACCGCGAGGTGGCGGCTGGCGGCGTGGGAATGTCCACGGTGGCCTACTGCGCCGTGTCGCTCGAAGGCAGTACCGACGGCCGCACCATCGTGCTCGACCCGGGCGCCGCTCCCGGCCTGGCCCGACTGGCCGAGGCCATCCACGCCGAGGGAGCGGCCGCCGCCGCCCAGCTGGGACACGCCGGACCGGTGGCCAACTCCCGGGCCACCGGCGTACCGGCGCTGGCCCCCACACGCAGGTGGAGCCCTCTCACGTTGCGTCGGACCCGAGCGGCCACCGAGGACGACCTGCGCCGGGTTACGGGGCAGTTCGCCGACGGTGCCAGGCTCTTGGCCGCAGCGGGATTCGACGCCGTAGAGGTGCACCTGGGGCACAACTATCTGCTGAGCGCCTTTCTGAGCCCCAACCTCAACACCCGCACGGACGCCTACGGCGGCAGCATCGTCGCCCGCAGCCGTTTTCCCCGGCAGGTGCTCGAGGCCGTGCGCCGGGCGGTGGGCACGAAGGTGGCGGTGACGGCCAAGTTGAACATGGCCGACGGCGTCCGCCGCGGGTTGTGGCTGGAGGAGAGCCTGGAGGTGGCCCGGCTCGTCGAGGAGGACGGGGTGGTCGACGCCCTGGAGCTCACCGGGGGCAGTTCGTTGGCCAACCCCATGTACCTGTTCAGGGGTGAGGCCCCCGTCGAGGAGATGGCGGCGACCATGCCGCCGGCCATGCGCCTGGGGTTTCGTGTGGTGGCGCCCCGCATGATGCCGTCGTACCCCTGGGAGGAGGCCTTCTTCCTTCCCTACGCCCGCCAATTCCGAGCGGCGTTGCAGCTGCCACTCGTGCTGCTCGGTGGCGTCACCCGGCTGGAGACGGCCGAGCAGGCTCTGTCCGAGGGGTTCTCCTTCGTGGCCATGGCCCGGGCGTTGCTGCGCGAGCCGGATCTCCCTCGGCGATGGCAGGCGGCGGGCGGAAGCGGCGTCGAGTCGTTGTGCGTGCACTGCAACAAGTGCATGCCCACGATCTACCGGGGGACGCGCTGTGTGTTGCGTCCGGCTTGACGAGGTGACGGAAGCCGTGTCGGCCCCGGGGACGATCCGGCCCGGGCCGGCCCGGGACTACTAGGCCAGGCAGCGAAGTGGGCGCCCACCGTTGAAGGCGATCATGTCGGCGAAAGCGGCGGCGAGATCGATGCGATCGCCGGGGCGGGCGCCGGCGCACTCGGCGTAGGCCCGGTGCAGGTTGCCGGCCAGACGCTCGGGGTCGGTCAAGTCGGCCAAGGGTCCCAGGTCGATCTGGTGGGCGGCCTCCAAGGGGCTCGCTCCCGAGGCGTAGGCCT
>JASHZK010000242.1 GCA_030042575.1 Acidimicrobiales bacterium | reverse complement strand
ATCGGACGGTTCACGTGACCCTGGCTGACAACGGGCGCAGCTACCGGCTCCAGAAGGGGGATCACCTCGATGTTCAGCTGTCGGGCCCCTCGTACGCCATCTGGGCTGAACCGACCTCGTCCAACCAGGCCGTCCTGTCGGGCTCCGGGGGCTCATCTGGCTCCACGGCGACAGCGACGTTCATCGCCGAGTCGCCGGGCACGGCCAAGGTGAGAGACACCGCCAGTCTCGTTTGCCCCTCAATCTGCGCAGGACCAGCACTTCCGGTATTCGCGGTGAAGGTGTCGGTGTCGGGCTGAACGCTCGGGACGGCAGCCCCGGACCCGGAGAGTCCGACCTCAGGGATCAGGGTGGCGCTGGCCGCCTGCTACGACGCAAGCCGACAGTCGGAAGCGGCCTTCCCCGGGCCAGCCTTTCCAACTGCGAAGCACCGGACCATGGCGAGAAAAATGGCTCTCCATTCACATTTCGTCGTGAGGAGAGAGGGGCAGCCTCACGCGGACGGCCCGAAGGGGCCGCGCACCGGCGGGCCGGGAGGGACTCCTGGCCGCCAAGTCGGTGCTGGCTCATCGTATCCGTTTGTATTACAATGAAGGGGTGTCGCCCTGCTCGAACTCGGCGTACTTGACGAAGACGATCCCTTCGAGATCGACGAGCAGGCTGCCCACCTATTCAAGCATGCCGGTCTCGGCATCGACGACATCTACGACGTGTGGCGCTCCGACCCGCTCTTCTACCCGGCCAAGCCACCGGCACATTGGCTCATGGTGAGCGAAGTAGCCGGGAGAGTCCTGGTTGTGCCACTGGCGCCGACCGACTCGGGCGACACGACGAAGTGCCGGCCGATCGGCTGCTACGAAGCCGTCGAGCAGCTTGCCAGGCGATACCGGGAGGACCGATGACGGCCAAGAAGAAGATGACCCGAGAGGAAGAGTACGAGTTCTACGCCAAGCCCAAGAATCAAGAGCCACAGGGGCCGCCCCGGCGACGTCGGTCGAAGCTCACTGAGCTGGTACCGGTTCGCTTTCCCCCGGAGACGCTCAAGGAGATCCGCCGGCGGGCAGGAGAGGATGACCGGTCGGTGTCGAGCTGGATCAGGCGGGCCGTCGAGCACGAGCTTCACGAGGGGACTGGTTAGAGCAGCGCGAATCATCTGGTACACGGCGGCGTCGGGCTCCACACTTCCGTAGCGAGCGCCGAACGACATCAGCTCGAGTGCGCACAAGCCACGCAGAACGCTCGCTCATAGTTAGCGAGCCCCCCGCCGGCGCCTGTCCGACCGAATCGGACAGCACGGCTGTCCCATTCCACAGGACTGTTAGCCGCTTTCCGACATTCCTGGACAGGACGTCTTGCAACGGTGGCCAGCGATGGTCTTCGAGGGCGCGGGCACCGTGAGGTCGCGCCGTCGGGCCCGACAACCAGCCTACGCCCGGCTCCTGTTCCTGGCCTGCGGCCCGGTGAACCTGCCGGCGCCGCTCGTCCCGGGCGAGGTCAATCGGCCGCCGCCCCCACCTGAATGTCGGGCACTTCTGGTCGGTTTGGCTCGATGGGAACAAAATGCGCCCCTGCGGACACAATTAGGTGTGGGGCGTTCCGGTACCGACCCAGGGGGAGATGCGTCAGAGGTCATCGCCTTCGGCCATCTCTTCCGAGGTCATGCTCAGGCCGTCTACGCCTTTTGCGCCCGTCGCACGGGCGACCTATCGGTGGCCGAGGACCTCACCAGCATCACTTTTCTGGAGGCCTGGCGTCACCGGAATCGGATGCCAGCGCCCGATTTCGGCAGTGCCCTGCCGTGGCTCCTCGGTGTGGCGACCAATGTCGTGCGCAATGCCAGGCGGGCGCAACGCCGATACCACTCGTTTCTGGAACGCCTGCCCGCCCCCTTGGTCGTCGCCCCTGCAGAGGACCACGCTGTAGCTCGCTTGGCCACGGAGGCCGGCCTGAAAGACGCCTTGGGCGCCATCTCGGGTCTTCCCGAACGCGAGCAAGAGGTGGTCATGTTGGTCTTGTGGAGCGGCCTGTCCTACGACGAGGCCGCCGCGGCACTGGACATTCCGGTCGGCACCGTCCAGTCGCGCCTGTCACGGGCCCGCACCAAGCTCCAGATCACTCTCGCCGACACCGCCCACGCCATCCTGAAGGAGTCGTCATGATCGACCTGCAGCCGGCACCCGTGCCAGAACTCAGCCAAGAGTGGATCGACTCCCGGCAAGGTGCGCTGATCAAAGCCCTCTCTCGACGCCGCCGCAGGCCCATGAGATGGGCAGCGGTAGCCGGGACGACCGGCGTGGCCGCCACCGTGTCCACCGTCTTGCTCGTCGGGGGAAGTGCGCCGTCCGCGTTCGCCGGCTGGTCCGCCATCCCTACGGCGCCTGCTGCCGGTCAGGTCACGTCCGCAGTCAGCGACTGTCAAGCTGGGATCGTCCAGAGTCCCTCCGACCTGAACAACAGCGGGAACCCCTCGTCGCTCCAGCCCGAAGTGAGCGACGTCCGAGGTCCCTACACCGTGACTGTGTTAGGCAATGATGCTCAGCCTGAGGTGCTGTGCATCGCCTCTTCAGGCAATACGGCGGTGCGCTGGATCAGCCAGCCGGGAACACCGGTCAGTCCTGGTGCGATCGCCGTGGACCAAATCAGCCATGGGACTCACGACGGCCAGCCATATACCTTGGTTGTCGGACGCACAGGCACCGGCGTCACCGGCGTGACACTTTCGCTGAG
>JASHZK010000241.1 GCA_030042575.1 Acidimicrobiales bacterium | reverse complement strand
CCGACGTTCGACATGTTGCTGCAATTGTCCACCGCAGCCAAGCGCGACGGCCGCAGGGGCAACGCGATCGAAAGGCGCTATCAGACGGCTAGCCGGTTCTGCGTCCGTCACACTCCGGTCGTAGGTTCAATGCTCGCGGAGGTAGGAGCGGAGCTCCTCGTTTTGGGCTAGATGCTTGTCTAGCCACTCACTATCATCCGGATCTTTTGCGGGAATCTCGTAATCCGGGGGTTCTCCTCACGAGCCACGGTCGCGCCTTTTATCCGTCGACGGCCACCGACGTCCCCGGAGCTCGACGACCACCGAGCCAACGGCTCGGTCGTGCCAGGCCTGGCGCCGCTCATCCCAAAGCGGCGACAGGGCGTTGATGAGACCTGGGATGAAGAGTAAGTACCAGAGCGTGACGTAGATCAACCGCCGTCCGAGCGCCTTGCCGGCGCCGATGGGCTGGCCGCTCCGTTCGTCTCGCACCGCGATCTCGACCATGCGCTTGCCGAGCGTCTGGCTCGAGCCGTCGAGGACTGCGAAGTAGGCAAGACTTCCCACCACGGCCAGCAGCACGCCGGCGGCAGCGGCCTTCGCTGAGGCGAAGACCAACACCAGCACCACCGCCGCCACCGATACGAACACCGTGTCGAGGACGTCGGCGCGTACTCGTTGACCCCAATGTGCGAGGGGCCGGTCGAAGGCATCGGTGGGTTGGGAGCTGTAGCCTGTGAGTGGCTGGCTGAGCGGGGTGAACCCCTTGGGCCGAGCCCAGCCGGTGGAGAACCCCTGGCCAGTCGGTGGCCAGCTCCAGGCTCCGGCGTCACCCGCAGGATCGCGGGTACCCGGCTGAGGCGATGGCCACGGGGAGTCCGTCGACCGGTCTTTGTTGCGAGCCTCCTTTTGCCACCCGGGGCCTCTCAGCCCTAAAGATTCGCTCATTGGCTCGCTCAAACCCACGTCACCCGGGCGCCGGTCAGCTGTGCGCCACCGGCAGCCGCCTTGAGGCTGACCATCACATCAGCCCCGTCGAGGCGGAGGTTCACTCCGGCGAACACAGCGATCCATCCGCGGCTCCGGCCTGCCCCCTCAAGCAGACCGAGCGACTGCTGCTCCCACTCGCCGACCTTCTGGGCGTCGCGTTCGGTATCCCCGAGAATCACTATTCCTGCCTCGTCCAGCACCTCCACGCTGTCACCAACCCGGTGTGCCCTCCAACCCTTGAGCAATTCCATGGACGAGGCGTCCTCGGGCGGGAATCGGCCCACCAGACTCAGTCCGCGGGCTAGGTAGCTGTTCACCACCGCGTCGATCGGTTCGAAACGGGAAGCACCGGTCTCCGACTGGACAAGGCGGCAGCTCACTTCCCACACGATTCCACCGGTGCCGTCGCCCAACAACATGGGGACCCACCGCAGATCCGCATCCCACCTTTGCATACGCCGGCGCAGGTCCTTCACCGGCCAGCGTCGAGGAGGCGAGCAGCGGCTATGGGCGACCACCACCCCGTGGGCGTCGGGGTCGGCGGGGTCGAAGAGTAGCTGGAGGCTCGCGGGAGTCGATGACCCAGCCAGCTCCTCACCACCGCAAATGGTGCAGCGGATCTCGGACTCCTCGACACTGGCGACGTACTGCGCGAGCAGATCCCGCGGAACGTGCTCGACGATCTCGCCGCTCACCTCCACACTCCGGACCATCGCTTCTCCTTCTGCCCGTCGCTACCTGCACCCGTCGCCCCGTCGCAGGCGTTCAACCAAGCGCACCATGTCCGAGGAGTCTCTGCCCAGCGCGCCCTGCGCCTCGCGCCAAGCTTGCTCCAGGGCTCGCCGACCCGCGCTGGCGCAGGCCGTTAAGTAGAGCTCCCAGAGCTTCCGGTCGTAGGGGTCGACCATGAGCGCCTGGAGTGCGGCCCAGGTGGCCTGCTCGTGATCACCGATCTCGAGTGACAAGTCGCACAGCCGGTAGGCGGCGCTCCGCACATCTCGCTCGATCGCCGATATCAGGTGCTCGGTCCAGGCCCAGGTGTAGGTGCCGGCCTTCACCCCCTCGAAGGGCGTCCCGCGGACGAGCCCGAGGGCCTGGCACAAATTTGGCCCTTCGTCTTCCCCCTTGGCCCGGGCCAGGAGCTCGGCGATGATCGTGGCGTCACATCCCGCCAGATTGGACAATTGGTAGCCCAGTCCCTTGCGGGCTTCGGGGAGGATGTCCACCCCGAGCTTTCTCCTGGCCAGCGAGGCGGTGTTGCGCAGGCTCTTTTCCGCCGCGCTGGGCTCTCCCAGCTCCCCGGGCCACAGCGCGCCGAGCAGCTCTTCGAGCGTCAGGGGCCGGTGCTGGTGCAGCGCCAGGTCGCAGGTCAACTCGAGGGACTTGTCGCGTTCGAAGGGCTCGAGCCCACCCACCACGTCAGGCGGTCCCACGACGTTCACGACCACCTTGTAGCCGTACAGCTCGCTTTCAGGTAGCGGACCGAGGACGACGTTGGGTTTGGGTCGCTCCGGGGGCCTTGCTTCGAGCGGGATTCCAATGTCCTGGTCGAACTCGTTCATCACTGGGCTCGGCACGGGCGACGCAGGGGTCCGCTGCTCGGGCACCTTCGCACCGCCCACCACCTGCATGAAGGGCCCTCGTCGCTCGGAGAGAACACGCGGCCCGAAGGTGGCGAAGGGCGAGGCCGGCCAATGGTTGCCCTCAGCCAGATAGGCTGACCCGATCTTCGCGCAGGTGAATGCATCGGCCTCCAGGTCCTGAAGGGCCCAGTAGGGCTCGGGGGGGATCCAGCCGATCTCGGTCCCGGCGATCACCAGGGCGTGCCCGGGCCTTCCCCGATAGACGTCGTCGACCGGTAGCCGTGGTCGGAAGGTCGCCGACGTCGTCACCGTCGGACGAAAGCTCTCCCGCCGCTCCGGCCGGGCCAGCATGTTGAATACGAGGTCCCAACGCGAATTCAGATGCGGTTGGCTCACCGAGCGCATGAGGACTTCCTTCTCCCCTGCCAGCGCGCTCACGAGCTCCAAGGTCCGGCGATCGGCCACGCCGGGGAATATCACCTTGGCCCCGAAGAGCGAGAAGAACCCTTCTGCTTCGGCCCCCCAGCGCGCCCGGGCCTGGGACAGGTCCTGAAGACAGGCGAGCGTCACCACCCCCTGGCCGCCGCCCTCGGAGACGAGCTGGGAAAGTCCCGGTAGCGGCGCGATGTTGGCCACCTCGTCGAGGAGGAACAGTGTCGGTGCCGAGTCCGGATGACGCCGCCGTCGCAGATAGGAGGCGTCTCTGATCTGCTCCAACAGCGCTACCACGAGCGGGGCGAGCTGCTCCTGGGCCGAACCGGGGGCGCAGACAAAGAGCGTGTCGCGGCTCGCCGCGAAGCGCTGCGGGTCGAAGTTCGGTCGCCGGGCCGGCTCCAAGGCGGTCGAGGAGCGGTAGACGGCGAGGAGCCCGGCGGCGGTGGAGAAGATGCTCGAGCGCTCGCGTTCCTCGGTGCGCCAAACCGAGGCGAGCGCCACCTTGGCCAGCTTGGCCCCGAGCTCGGAGAGGATGGCCTCCGGCTCGCGCACGTCGT
>JASHZK010000240.1 GCA_030042575.1 Acidimicrobiales bacterium | reverse complement strand
TGTTCATCCCCAACGCCCGCAGCGACGGGGCCAACAAGGTCGACGCCGGCCTCTACCAGGGGTTGGGGCAGGTGGTGACCGCCATCGAAGAGGACTTTGGCATCGCCATCCAGCACGCCGTGTCGCTCGATTTCGACCAGTTCGCCAACATCGTCAACGCCCTGGGCGGTATCAACATGTCGTTCCCCGACTCCCTCTACGACGCCGAATCGGACCTCAACGTGCAAGCGGCGACCTGCGTCCATCTGGACGGCAGGCAGGCTCTGGAGCTGGTCCGTGCTCGCCACCTGCAGTACGCCACGCCCGACTCCGGACCGGATGCCGCCTATTGGCCCCAGGAGGCCCAGAGCGACCTGGCCCGCATCCTGCGCGACCACGAGTTCCTCCGCGTTCTGGGCACCCAGGTGGCCAAGAAGGGTCTGGGGAACCCGGTCACCGACCTGAACCTGGTCAACTCGCTCACGTCCGATCTCACCTTCGACCAGTCCTGGTCGGTGAGCAACATGGCGAGCCTGCTCGTCACCTTCCACTCGGTGAACATCAACGCCGTGCCCCAGCTCACCCTGCCTGTCGACATCGTGAACGATCCCGAGGGCCCCGATGGCGACCTCATGTACGACGGCTACAGCTACGGGGACGTCGAGTTCGCCTCGAGCACCCAGGACGTGGCTGCCATCGACCACGTGCTCGGGATCGGCCCCAACACCGACTCGCTCACCGGCCAGCCCCTGCCGGCGGCGTCGTCGGTGAGGGTGTCGGTGGAGAGCGGCACCGGAATCGAGGACCAGGCGGCGACCACGGCGTCGGCCCTGCAGGCACTGGGCTACAGCGTGGTGGGCACGGGCGTTGCCACCCCGAGCGGAGATGTGGTCCAGACCGTCGTCTACTACGGCTCGCGCTCGAACACCGTGGAGGCGGCCGCCGAAAAGGTACTGAGCTCCCTGAGCGGCTCGGCCGTCATGGCTTACGACCCGTCCATGGTCAGCGACGGAGCCCAGGTGACCGTCCTCACCGGTTCGCAGTTCTCGGTGGCGGCTCCGGCCGTGTCCACCCCCACGGGTTCCAGCTCCCCCACGCCCGGCAACGCCATCGCCACGTCATTGGCCATCGCCACGCCAACCTCGGACGACGAGCCCCTGGCGTCCTACGACCCCCGGCCCTGCTCGGCCCGGGCCACCGCCACCACGCCGGTGGCCAACCCCGTCTATTGACGGGACCGTCGCCGTCGCCCGGGCTGCCCGCGGTCAGAGGTCACACGTCTCGAGGGACCGATGGCGGAGAGCTCCGGAGCCGAGCGTGGCCGCGGCGGTCATGGGCTGGAGATCCGCGCCAAGCTCTGAATCTCTTCGACCGACAGCTCCGAGGTGACGTGACCACCACATTGGGCACAATCCTCGGTATGGCGCCAGGAACGTAGCAGCCTGGTGCCTTCGGGGTTGAGCTCCACGACGAAGGACTCCGAGTCGGCACTCATCTCGAGCCCGTAGTACCGGCGCCAACCCGTGACCGCCAGGTGCTCGGGGCCATCGAACCCTTTGAGGACGCGCAGGAAGGACATGTGCTCGGTGTCAAAGAGCCAGATGCTGTGACAGGACTCGATGGTCAAGGGTCGCACGGGGTGACTTTCTCGCAAGGAGCTTTCCGGGAGCTGAGAAAATCCTTGCCCGGTGCTTGGACGATCATTGCCGTCACATGACAGTCACCGCTGGTGCTCTGCCGCGGGGCGTGGCTACGAGGTGCGAACCCGATGGTGAACGAGCCGGTCGATCGTCTTCCAAGCGTGGCTGAAGCCCACGGTGACGTCGTGGAAGCCTGCCCCGAAGCTGCGGTGGAAACCGGTCACAACGGGGGCGGGGACGACCATTACCATCACTCCGACCAATAAGAGGGTCACCACCACGAGCACCATGGCTCGGATCACGTTGGCCTCCTGATGCCAAGGGAGCCCAGTCGGACACGGTCGGATCGACAGCCTATTGCGCCAACCACTCGTCGAGACATGCAGGTGACCTGCGCACATCTCCGAAGTGACCATGGGCGGTGCTCGCAGACGTCGAACGCCGGGCTCCACTACCATGAAGCCCTCGAACCAGCCAGTCGGGCCAGGGTCCATCGAGGACGGTGGGAGCGAGCCAAATGACCTCGGTCACTGATCTCAACTTGCCCGACTTCGACTTCGACGATCCCAGTCTCGTCGGCGACGCCTACCATCAGCGACTGGCCGAACTACGGCGGCAAGGCTGGCTGGCCCGTTCGCCCATTGCTCTCCTCGTCCTCGACCGCGAGGCTGGCGAGTTCTTCCTCCGGGCCCGGGCCACTGTGTTCCCGGGACGGCAGATCGCCGAGCTGTTCGGAATCACTGCCGGTCCGTTGTTCGAGCACATCGACGCCAACATCCTCAATCTGTCCGAGGCGACTCACCGTCGGCTGCGGAGCATCGTGGCCCGGGCCTTCACCCCGGTCGCAGCCAACCGATGGCGACCCGTCATGCGTCAGGTCCTGGAGCAGCTATGGGGAGCTGTGGGAACCGACGGCAAGATCGAGGTCGTGGACAGCTTGGCCAAGCCCTATCCGGCCCTGACCATCGCCACCGTCCTGGGCGCTCCCCCGTCGGACGCATCCCGTCTGCACAACTGGTCGACGTGGGTACAGCGCCAGTTCGACATACGTGCCCTGAGCACCGACCGGGTCCGGATCGAGGCCGCAGTCGTGGAGGTCTACGACTACGTCGAGGCGCTCATGGCCGGGCCCCCTGATGCCTCGACGTTGCTCGGCGCTCTTCTGGCTGCCGAGGCCGAGGGGGAGCGGCTCTCCCACGTCGAGTGCGTCAACCTCGCCGTGAACGTCCTGGCCGGCGCCATCGACACCACCCAGAGCCAACTCTCGCATGCCCTTCACCTTTTTGCCGCGTACCCCGACCAGTGGGCACTACTGGAGAGATCTCCGGAGCTGGTTCCGGCGGCGGTGACTGAGGTCCTGCGGATAGAACCGGTCACCCCTTTCACGGCGCGGCAGTGCCTCGAGGACATCGAGTACCGAGGTGTGGTCTTCCCGGCCGGCACGATAATCGCCATCTGCTCGGAACGCGCCAACCGCGAGGGCGAGGGCGGAGAGCGATTCGACATCTCTGCCCGGCCTGACAGCCGGCTGCTGACTTTCGGGGCTGGCCCGCATTTCTGCCTGGGAGCCAATCTCGCCAGGGCTGAACTCGAAGAGGCGTTGAGCTTTCTGGCGCCGCGCATGCCCGGACTGGACCTCGACGGTCCGGTCAGCTTCGGCGGGATCGAGGGGATCTACGGCGTCGAGGCATTGCCTCTGCGCTGGTCGCCCGCCGGAGGTTGAAACGGTTCGACGGACACAGAGGTGAAAGGGCCGTGGCCGCCACCGAACCCGAGGTTTCCTGCCCCTACCCCGGGCGAAGCGGCCGAGGGCGGGGGCGCTTCACCCGCAGGGCGGGCCTGCCGATACCACGAAGGTGCCGAGGGGACGTCGCCGTCAGCGTGGCGCTGATCAGGGGTTCTCCACCACAGCCGGCCTGATCGCCATAACGGTGAGCCTGCTGCTCGTCTTGGTCCTGACCTTCCTCGGCTTCAAGACGTTCTCCTCGGGTTCGGTGGGCTCGAAGTCGGGGTCGACCGGGATTCTGTCCAATTCGCATGCCGAGCAGCAGATCCAACTGTGCGCTGAGGGCCGCGACTCCTCGTACGGCGACCCCCCCTCCCAGGCACAGCAGGCCGCCTGCGTCGACGAGATCGCCAGCCAGGCAGGCGGTGGTGGAGGAACCGGGGCGCCCATCGTGTCCACCACGACCGCTCCCGGCGGCTCCTCGGTCCCGAACTTGCCGGCAGGTTGAATCAACCCGAGATCTCACCTCACATCTCCGACGGTTCGAGAAGGCACGTGAGAGAAGAGGTCAGGCGACGTGAACGCCCTCCGGCTGGCTGCGGCGCGTGACGCGATCGGGCGCCGACTGCGAACCATCTGCCTCTCCGGCGACCAAGGACGCGGGCGGCGGCGTCAAAGACAACCGTGCCACCCACCAGCCGTACACCGCGCAGGTCAAGAGGGCCAGAGCCACGAGCAACTGGGCCGGGATCGGCGGAGTCCACCCACCCCGCACTTTGGCGAAGGGATCGAGGGTGCTACCCAGTCCCACCGTGTAGCGCCGCAGAGCCCACACGAAGTCGACTCCCTGACACAGCGCCACCCCGACGCCCAGCACGGCCATGGACGGCCCACGCGTCCACCACGGTGGCGCCTCGACAGGAGCCGACGACCGGCGACGACCGGCGACGGCCCCCGACACCAGGATGGATCCCACGTACAAGGGGAATCCGTCGCGCGCTTGCCACACAATGCCGTCCTTGTGGGCGTGGGAGACCATGAGGGCAGTGGGGACGACGACCGACAGGACCAGTAGAGCCGACACCACGGCCCGGTGCCGTCGCCCGGTGGTCGTGAGCCCGATGACGATGAGCAGGCCCAACAGCAGGAGCCACGTGACCGTGACCACGGTGGGTGAGGGAGTGTCCAACCAGCCGAAGACGCCCACGAACTGATGCACGAGCATGTTGCTCTTGTCCAGGGCCGTTCTGATCAGCCCCAGCTCCGAGATCCGGGGGGGCACCTTGAGCCCGCTGGGATAGATGGCCAGGCTGTGGGCGCCGAGGACGAAGGCGACGGCCCCCAAGGTGGCCACGACGACCACCGTGGCGCCGGCCTGGACCGCACGTTGGCGGACGAGCAGGAGCACGGACACCGGGGCCAGCGCCTCCATGGCCAGGGCGGAGATCCCGAGCCACAGCGGCGACAAAGGGCGCGACAACACGAAGACAATGGCCGCTCCCACCGTCGCCACCACCAGGGGTCGCCCTGGGCGTTGGGCTCGGTCCAGCACCAGGACCAGGCCGGCGGTCCACGTGCAGATGGCCGAGGCGATCTCCAGTCCGCTGGGGTTCACCACCGACCCCAGGAACACGGCCAGGGGCGTGGCGACGAGCGCCACCGCCGCCACCAACAGACGCGATCGGGCCCACACCGAAGCTACGGCCAGGGCGAGCCCGAGCATGAGGGCGCTCATCAGTCCGCTCAGCAGCCGCATGAAGTAGACGGCGACATCGGAGTGCCACAACAACGTCGGAAGGCCCACCACCGCGTAGTACAGCGGGGGGTACCGGCCCACATAGGTCGTGGCCTGGGTAGGCCGGGCAGATCCCCGCAGACCCTTGTCGCACCCGGCGGGGGTCTTCGGCCGGAAGGCGATACAGGTGGCGACGTTGGTGTCGTCGGCGAAGCTCTGAGGAACGTTGACTTCGGTGACCGCCTCGGGCTGCCCGGGGGCGTGCCGACCCACCAGCTCCCCTCGGACGACGGATGCCGCTTTGATGATCTGGACGGACTCGTCGGGGGCGGCGCCGATGGGGGTGGCCAACGACCACATGGCGCAGAGCGCGAACAGGATGCCGGTCGAGACGGCCCACGTCCCGATCAGCCGCCGGTGGCGAACCGTCCCCTCCGACATCGACTGATCGTTGGGACAATCACCTTTTTGGGAACCATGAACTTGCTATGGGCTCTCACAGATCGCAGCTGAGCAGTATAGAGGGAGGACCTGCCCGGCGACCAGATCGGACGAGCACGACAACCGGGCCGACGGCATCACGGCGTCGACGGGAACCAGCGATCGACCGACGCGCATCAGCGACACCCGAGCGGTCCGCCGTCGAGATCGTCGCCCGCCGGGAGCCAGTTGCCATGGAAGCCGTGAGGCACCCGGACCGGCAGGTGCACAGAAGCCACCGGCTCCAACGTGCCGGCGTCGAGTACCAGCCAATCGCTGCGATCGGCGGCTCGGTCATAGACGAATCCCATGAGGATCCCCTCATCTTCTCGAGCATCGGCTCCGTCCGGCACGAAGAGGAACTCGTCGGCCGCCCTGCCCCGACCGAGAGAGCGCAGGGTGGAGGTACCCCTCGCCAAGTCGTGCTTGATGACACAATCGGCCATCGATGCCGGGCCTGGCCCGGCTCCGGCCGCCCCGACGGTGTACCCGTAGCGGTGGCAGCGACCGACCAGGCGTTCGTCGATTCGGGGGAACTCCTGGCCCCTCTCATCCAGGCGCTCCTCGAGCACCTTGCCAGCGGTCAGGTCCAAGACCCAACGATCGAGCGTGGGAGCCCCCTCGTTCGGTCCACGGTGCTCGGTGGCGAACATCTTGGGATGACGAACCACGTCGACGACGATCTGGTCGCCCTCGTCGTAAGCATTCAGCGGATGGAACACGTAACAGGGCTCGACCTCGAACCATCGCACGTCGTTGCCCGATCCCTCACGGGGCATGATCCCCACTCGGGGCGGATACCGGGGGTTCCACGAGTAGGGAAGGTTTCCCTCGTCGAGCCGCCTCGTCCCCATGGCCGCGAACCAATCGGGGACCCGACGACGGCCCACCACCCGGGAGAACAGTAGCTCGGTGGGCCTGGTGAAAGGGGGTGGCGAGCTGGCGGCGGCCTTCTTGGCGTCGAACGTGACCGGAAGGTCGTAGATGACCACGAAGCTTTCGGTCAATGAGAAGGCGTGCATCATCGGGCTCCCGCCGACCTCGATGTCGACCGTCCGTCGCACTCTCCCGTCGATTCCAACCACGGAGTACTGCACCCGGTTGGCCGCCCCGAAGTAGTAGGAGACGGCGTGGAGCTCGCCCGTGGAGGGATCGACAAGGGGATGGGCCGTGTACCCACCAGGAAGGGTGCCATCGAAGTCACAGGGCCCGACGGTGTCCAACTCGAAGGTCAGCTCGTAGGGCCGGGGTCCCGCCTCGACCAGGGCCAGGGTACGCCCGCCGTAGCCGATCACGTTGGTGTTGGGGGCCATGTCGAAGCCGGCATGGGCCGTCACCGAGGTGGTGGGTCGCCTGGGCTCCCCCAGCGCCCGCCTCACCGGGCCCGAGCGGACGTAGCGGTTCCTGTACCACTGTGCTCTCCCGCCCCTGATGCAGAGCCCGTGGACCATCCCGGCCCCCATGAACCAGTGGTAGGTGGCCGGATCGGCCCGAATAGGGTTGGGGCCGATGCGCAGGTAACGACCGTCGAGGTACGCAGGAAGCTCTCCCTCCACTTCGAGCTCGGTCTCGGTTCGCTCTTCTCGAACCGGGGCGAAGCCCCCTTGCAGATACGGATTGGTGCTCGCCCCCATGGTGTCCTCCCCAGCTTTGTATAGCAGTGCTATTCGTAATCCATAACATTGCTATGACATAGTGTCAAGGTGAGCCGGAAACCGGCGGATCCCGCAGTGCGTGAAGCCCTGATCGAGGCGGCCGCCCGGATCGTGGCCACCGAGGGCCGAGCCGGCCTCACCCTTCGGCGCCTGGCGGGCGAGGTCGGAACCTCGACCATGGCCATCTACACCCACTTCGGGAGCATGGAGGAGCTCCGACGGAACGTACGCCGACAGGGCTTTGCCAGGCTGGGCGCCAATCTGGCCGCCGTCGAAGAGACGAGGGATCCCATGGCAGACCTCGCCCTCCTGGGCGCCGCCTACTACCTGAGCGCCACTTCGGACCCCAACCTGTACCGGGCCATGTTCTTCGACGGCCCGGTGGACGAAGAGGACGTGGGAACCGGCCTCGACACGTTCATGTACCTGGTCGAGGGGATGTCCCGTTGTGTGGAAGCCGGGCGCTTGCCGAAGGCGGGGACGGCCGACCCGGCGGAGCTCGCCCTCGAGGTGTGGGCCCTCACCCACGGACTGGTCAGCCTGCAGCTGGCCCATCTGCTCGCTCCGGCGCAGGCGGTCGAGCACCTGCAGTCGGGCGCCCGCTGTCTCTTTCTGGCCTGGGGGGACGACCCCAGACGGCTGAAGCGCTCGCGCCAACGGGCCATGGCCCGTCTGGCTGAACTCTCCATCGACGACCGACAGGCCCCGAGTGCGCTCCTGTTCAGTTCCCAGACCCCGTAGGAACCGCTCGTCTCCCCGCGGCGGCCTCGCTCAGCTCGCAGAGCCCGTCGTAGCGAAGGTGTCCGGAGTCACCTCCTTGTTGGTGGTCAGCTCGGTGGCGTAGTCGAGCGCCACCCGTTCGGCTTCGGTGAACAGCGGACCGGTCCTGTACTGGGAAAGCGCGTCGATAAGCGCCGAGTTCTCCGGTGACCTCCTCATCACGAACCACCGGGCGATATCCATGGAGAAGAGA
>JASHZK010000239.1 GCA_030042575.1 Acidimicrobiales bacterium | reverse complement strand
GACGGCACCCACGTCTGGGTGGCGAACGACGACAACTCGGTCACCGAGCTCAGTGCCTCCACCGGGGCCCTGGTCAAGGTGCTCTCGGCATTGTCCTACGACTTCATCGCCCCCGACGCCGTGGACTCCGACGGCACCCACGTCTGGGTGGCGAACTACCTCGGCAACTCGGTCACCGAGCTCAGTGCCTCGACCGGGACCCTGGTGCAGGTGGTCTCGGGAAGGTCCTACCGCTTCGACAATCCGGTCGCCGCGGACTCCGACGGCACCAATGTGTGGGTGGCGAACGGCGACGGCAACTCGGTCACCGAGCTCAGTGCCTCGAGCGGAACCCTGGTGAAGGTGCTGCCGGGATCCTCCTACCACTTCGACTACCCCGACGCCGTGGACTGCGACGGGACGAATGTCTGGGTGGCGAACGGTGGCGGCCAGTCGCTCACGGGGTTCGCCGCCTCCTAGACGCGACGATGCCCCGAGTAGCCGGTTCGGCCGAAGCCGCCCGTACTCCTCGGGGCGCTCGCCTCGGTTGACGTTCGTACCCGGAGTCGGACGACCCCCGGTTCGTTCCGGCATCGGATGGTCCCAGGGAACCTCCGATACCGTTGCGTCAACCTGACCGGCAATTCGTCTCCCCACCCCTCCGGTGAACCACCTTGCGGCGTTCCTTCCAGAGTCGTGAGTTCGTAGTTGTCGGCTGGGGCACACTGTGCGCTCTCGTCGTCGAGGAGTCAATGGCGCTCGGCGAAATCCCGATGTTGTCCGGAGAATTTCTCGGGCCATCCCCAATTGGTCGAGGAATATCCCCAGAACGGGCGCCGTCCGTCCCCAGGAATTCCCCAAGCGCCTTCGTCACGCGCTGCGGGCGGGCGCTCCCGGTTCCTCAGGACCGCGCCCGCGCTCGCCCGCCTCGAGCAGGCGGGCGATCTCGGCCACCTCCCGGACCACGGACTGCTCGAACCACGACCGCCCGATCAGGTCGTAGAGGACGCCCAGCACTCCATGGCCGAAGTCCAGCTCCTCCACATGGCGCAGGCGCGTGCCGCCCTGGACCTCCTCGATCTCGAACCAAGCGTGCAAGGAGCGGGGCACGCCGTGCTCCAAGGTGACGTCGATGCTGGTGGGACGGTCCCACCGGTAGCGGGTGACGACCGAACCCGGCAGCCGTCCGAGGAATTTGCCGTCCTCCCGGGCCACCATGCCGTCAGGGGTGTCGGCCAGTTTGGTGACCCACACCATCTTGGTGTCGGCCTTGGTGTACTGCGCCGGGTCCAACACGAAGTCGAAGACCTCGTCGGGCGTCACCCCCCGGACGAAAGCGGTCCCCTCGCCACGGATCACCGTCCACCTCCTGGCTCGATCGGGCGCACCTCGCCGGCTCCACCCGTCGGCTCCCGGTCCGTCCTCGACGGGCCGACCACCCTACCGGCCCGGCCAGGGCGACGACCGGTGGACCGTCAACCGGCCCGGGTCGGGTACCAGCCGTCGACGGCGCTGCGCACAGACGCCTCCCGGCGGGCGAGCGCGGTGGCCGCTTCACTGCGGCCGATCAGGGCGAAGCGCACGACCGAACCCGGGGCCAGGTGGCCGAGCCGGAACAGATCGGCCGAACACACGACGGCCACCACCGGATAGCCCCCCACCGTGGCGTGGTCCGGGCCGAGAACGACCAGTTCGCCTCCGGTCGGACACTGCACGGCGCCGGTGACCATGCCCCGCGAGGGCACCGACGGCAGCGCCATCGAGCCGGTCCGGCCACCGACGTGCTCGTCGCCCGGGGCGACGAGTCGGAGCCCGATCCGGTTGCTTCGCGGGTCCACCCGCCACTCCCCCGCCAACGCCGAGGCGGCCCACGACGGACCGTCGGGCATCGGGGACAGCGGGGCGAAGTCGGGGCCGGGCAACACCCGCAGCGTGGCCGGCCCGTCGTCGCCGGGGAAGCGCAGACGGGCCCGGGGCGGACGAGGCGGTCCCAACGCCAGCCCGTCGCCGGCGCGCAGCGGCCCGGGGCCCAAACGGCACAGCAGGTCGGAGGAGCGGCTGCCCAACACCGAAGGGGTCTCCACGCCGCCCGACACCGCCACCACGGCTCGGGCCACGCTGGCCACATCGGCCACCTCCAGCATCTGGCCGTCCGCCACGGGCAGGACCTGACCCTCGGGAGCGGGGCGGCCGTCGACACGCACCTCCACGGCGCCGGGCCGCCCGAGGTCCCCCACCACGGCCACGTGGGCGCCGCCGACAGCGCGCAGGCGAGGACCGCGACCGGTCACCTCCACCCCGGCATCACCTTCGGGGTTACCCACCAAGCGGTTGGCCACGCGCAGTGACAGAGGATCGGCGGCGCCGGCACGAGGCACCCCCAGGCCGGCCACGCCTCGCCGGCCCAGGTCCTGCACCAGCGAACAGGCACCCGGCTCCTCGACGATGAGCGCCGGCCGGCCTCGAGCGGCGAGGGGCGGGCGGGCGGGCGGCGGCAGGGGGTCGCCCTCGTCTTCGGAGGGAGCCAGGCGCACGCGCTGTCCCGGCGACAGCAAGGCGAACGGAGCACGCTCGGGATCGAAGAGGACGGCCGAGGTCCGCCCCAACAGGTGCCAGCCGCCCGGGGTGGCCTGGGGGTAGATGCCGGCAAAGCCGCCGCCCACGCCCACCGAGCCGGCCGGCACCATCGGTCGAGGACGAGAGCGCCGGGGGACGGCGGCGAGCTCCGGCGGCAGATCGACCAGGTAGGCGAAACCGGGCGAGAAGCCCACGAAGGCCACCCGCAGCTCGCAGGCGGCCAGCTCGGCCACCAGCTCCGGTGGCTCGCAGCCGAGCGTGGCCGACAGCTCCTCGAGATCGGGACCGTCGAAGCGCACCGGGATCTCGCGCAGGGCGCTCGTGGCGCGGCAAGACACGGCGGCCTCGCCTTCGTCCCTGACGAGGGCGGCGGCCAGATCCAGGACCTCGCCACGCAGAGCCTCGAGGTCGGCTCCCAGGGGCTCGGCCACCACCGTCACGGTCCCGAAGCCGACGATCACTTCCTCCACCCCCGGCCAGCGACCTCCGTCGCGAGCGGCCTGGGCCAAGGAGGCCAGACGGTGTGCGGCACCCACTTCCCCGCCCAAGTCGACCAGCACGGCGGCGTCGCCCAGCAACCGGACGACGACGGGGGCACCGGTCACGAGGCGAAGGGCGCCAGGCACACCGAGGCCTCCTCCATGACCCGTCGCACACGGCCAGCCAGAGACAGCGCAGCGGGGGTGTCGCCGTGCAGGCACAACGACGAGGCGGACACCTCGACCCAGCTGCCGTCGACCGCCAGCACCCGTCCGTCGACGACGAGCGACCGGGCCTGGCCGACCACGGCGGCCTCGTCCGTCAGCACGGCTCCGGGTCGGTCCCTGGGGACGAGGCTGCCGTCGGGAAGATAGGCCCGATCGGCGAAGGCCTCGGTGGCCACGCTGACGCCGAGGGACTCGAGCACGCTGAGCATGGGCGCTCCGGCGCCCAGCAGGAGCAGCAGCGTCCCGTGGCTCTGGGCCAGGTCGCCGGCCCGTCGGGCTGCCGCCGTGGCCCGATCGACGACGTCGGCCAGCAGCCGGGCCTGGTCCTCGTCGTGGCCGGCTCGGTGATAGAGGGCGCCGTGGGGCTTCACGAAACGGACAGGACTCCCGGCTGTGCGGGCGAAGTCCTGCACGGTGGCGATCTGCTCGACGAGGGACTCGGCCAGCGCCCCCTGGTCGATGTCGAGGGGGCGTCGTCCGACACCGGCCCGATCGGGATAGGACGGGTGGGCGCCGATGACCACACCGGCACGGGCAGCCGTCCGCACGGTGGCCGACACCCCGGCCACGGTCCCGGCGTGCACGGCGCAGCCGATGCTGGCGCTGGTGACCAGGCCCAGCAGCTTTTCCTCGTCGGCGCCGTCCATCGCCTCTTCGCCGACGTCGGCGTTCAGGTCGACGCTCAGCACCGGTTCAGCTTGGCACCCGCCGCCCCTCGTTACTGTGACGCCATCGACACCGCTGATGCCTTCGGCCAGGCGCTGGTCGACTGGACCGAAGGAGGCACAGATCTCGAGGTCAACGAACGCGAGGACGGTTTTCTCGAAGCCGGCGCCGGTCCCGAGCTGTACCTGGCCGCCTTCGAGGACTGGCCCGAGGCAGAACGCCGCGCCATTCGACAGGTTCGTGGGCGCGTCCTCGACGTGGGCTGCGGCGCCGGAAGGGTGTCGCTGTACCTGCAGGGCCGGGGCCTGGAGGTCGTGGCCGCCGACTCGTCGCCGCTCGCCGCCCGTGCCGCCCGCACGTCGGGGGTGCGCCACGTACGCATCCAGGCCGCCGGCGACCTCGGTCCTGTGGTCGATGCCTTCGACACCGTCGTGCTCTTCGGCAACAACGCCGGGATCTTCGGGACCCCGGATCGGCTCCGGGCCCAGCTCCGGCAATGGAGTCGCCACATGAAGCCCGGATCCCGAATGCTGGCCGAGAGCACGGACCCCGCTGGCGGCGGGGCACCGCTGCTCGACGCCGCCTACCGGCGGGCCAATCGTCGCCGGGGGGACATGGCCGGTCAGCTCCGCCTGCGCGTGCGCTACCGCCAGTTGGCCTCGCCCTGGTTCAATTGGCTGTTCCTCTCCCCCGACGAGCTGGGCGAACTCGTGGCCGAGAGCGGCTGGCGTTGCCGGCAGGTGCTGGAGTCGGGAGGGGCCGAACCCTTCGTGGCCGTGCTCGAGAACTCCGGCACCGGCGTCGAGGAACGCCCCGGGCCTATCGGCACTCGGCGCAGACGCCCACCAGGTCGAAGCGGTGCTCGGTGACCTCGAAGCCGGTCGTGGCCCGAGCCGCTTCGTCCAAGGCCCGTTCCAGGCCCGGTGAGGGCACCACGTCGGCCACCCGCCCGCAGCTGGAGCAGACGATGTGGTGGTGGTGGCCGGCCAAGTCCTCGGCCAGCTCGAAATGGCCGTGGTCTCCGGCGCCGGTGACACGACGGACCACGTCGGCGTCGACCAGGACCGAGACGTTGCGATAGGCGCTCGACTGGGACAGCCCCGGACGTGACTGGAGTATCTCCGGGATGGTGAGCGGCCGTCCGGCCCCGGCCAGGACCTCCACCAGGGCCCGGCGCAGGCCGGTGTAGCGCTGGTCGGCCCGGGCCAGCCGCAGGGCGACCTCGGCGTCCAGTTGCCGGTCCACGCCCCCCGAGCCTAGCTGGAGCAGGCAATTGGAAATGAGAACTATTCTCGTCTAAGGTCCCGGGCGTGACCTTCCGACCCAAGCTCCTGCGCTCCCTGACCGTGGGCGGGGCTACCTTCGGCACCGCCGTCACTTTGGCCGCCTGTTCGGCGGCCACCAGCGCCGCCCCGCCCGGAAAGGTGGTGGCAGTGGGTGCCGAGAACGAGTACGCCAACGTGATCTCCCAGATCGGCGGCCCCTACGTGCAGGTGACCGCCATCGAGAGCAATCCGAACACCGACCCCCACACCTTCGAAGCCAGCCCCAAGGTGGCCCAGGTGGTGTCCGCCGCCCAACTCGTCGTGCAGAACGGCGTGGGCTACGACACCTACATGAACACCATCGAGAGCGGATCGCCGAACCCCAAGCGCAAGGTCATCGACGTGCAAGACCTCCTCGGGCTGCCCGAGGACACGGCGAACCCGCACTTGTGGTACGACCCGACCACCATGCCGGCGGTGGCCAGAGCGGTCGCCGCCGACCTCTCGAAGTTGCAGCCTGCTCACGCCGCCTACTTCCAGGCCAGCGCCACCACGTTCGTCAAATCGCTCGACCCGTGGCTGGCCGACATCGCCAAGGTGAAAGACACCTTCCCGGGCGCACCGGTGGCCACCACCGAGCCGGTGGGCGACTACATGCTCCAGGCCGCCGGCACTGACGACCTCACCCCCTGGTCGTTCTCCGCCGACGTCATGAACGGGGTGGACACCACTCCGCAGGACAACTCCTTCCAGGAGAGCCTGTTCAACCAGCACAAGGTGAAGGTCTTCGTCTACAACCAGC
The DNA here is from genome assembly GCA_030042575.1 of Acidimicrobiales bacterium. Lineage (GTDB taxonomy): Bacteria > Actinomycetota > Acidimicrobiia > Acidimicrobiales > UBA8190 > UBA8190. Next base: position 5,560 of record JASHZK010000239.1, on the reverse strand, counting down.
AGGTGACGAACTCGATCACCCGGCTTCTGCTCTCTCTGGCCCACGAGGACCACATTCCCGTGGTCGGCGTGTACGAGACCATGCCCGTCCCCGGCTACGACTACCAGAGCTGGATGGAAGCCGAGACCACCGCCCTCTACCAGGCGCTGGCCTCCGGCAGGTCCACGGAGAAGCTCTAGCCGTGGGTCCGGCCGAGGCCTCGGGGAACCTGGTGTCCCTCGACGGGATCAGCGTGTGGCTGTCCGGACACGAAGTGCTCCGTGACGTGAGCTTCTCCGTCCGCCCTGGTGAGTTCACGGGGCTCATCGGGTCGAACGGAGCAGGCAAGACCACGATCCTGAGGGTGATCCTGGGGCTCCAGGAACCGACTGCCGGTCGGGTCCTCGTCAAGGGCAAGGCCGGTGCCAGGCACAACCGATCGGTCGGCTACGTCCCTCAGAAGGTCCTCATCGACCCGGATCTCCCGCTTCGGGCTCGGGACGTGGTCGGCTTGGGGCTGGACGGGCACCGCTTCGGCCTTTCCACCTCGTCGGGCGTCCGGCGCCGACGCATCGAGGAGATGCTCGGGGCGGTCGACGCCGCCGGCTTCGCCGACTCACGAATGGGCAACCTGTCCGGCGGTGAGCAGCAGCGGGTTCTGATCGCCCACGCCCTCATCGGCCAGCCGGAGCTCCTGCTTCTCGACGAGCCCCTGGCCAACCTCGACATCGCCAGCGGGCACGAGATCGTCGAGCTGATGCGGCGCGTGGCCACCGAGCACCATGTCGCCGTCCTGCTCTCCGCCCACGACATGAACCCGTTGCTGCCGGCCATGGAGCGGGTGGTGTACGTGGCCGCCGGACGGGCCGCCAGCGGCACGGTGGACGAGGTCGTGCGCAGCGAGGTGCTGAGCGAGCTGTACGGCCATCCGGTCACCGTGCTCCGGGTGGAGGGCCGCATCCTGGTCGTGGCCGGGTCCCACGACCAGACCGAGATCCTCGCCTCGGCCCCGCACTGGCTGGAACGGACGTGAACGGGCTGAGCGCCAACGTCGTCTTCGAGGCGGGGTTCTTCTCCAGCAGCCCGGTCCACGTCGCCCTTGTGGCCGGGGGGATGGTGGCGGTGATGTCGGGCGTGGTCGGCGTGTTCACCGTGGTACGGGGCCAGTCCTTCGCCGGCCACGCCTTCTCCGACATGGACACCACCGGGGGCTCGGCCGCATTCCTGCTCGGCGTCGGCACCTTGTGGGGATTCCTGGCCGTCGCCGTCGCCGCCGCCGGCGCCATGGAACTGCTCGGCGTCGAGCGCCGCCGGGGGCGCGACGTGGCCACCGGGGTGGTCCTGGGGGCGGCGCTGGGGGTGGCGGCGCTGTTGCTCTTCTGGGACACCACCGTGTCCAGCACCACTGGGGCCACGACCACGATCCTCTTCGGATCGCTGTTCACCATCAGCGGGGCGACGGTGCCGGCCACGGTGGCCTTCAGCCTGGCCATCCTGGCCGCCGCTTCGGTGTCGTACCGGCCGCTTTTGTTCAGCTCGCTCAGCGCGGAGATGGCCCGGGTCCGAGGCGTCCCGGTCCGCCTCGTCGGCGCCGGCTTCCTGCTCATGCTGGCCCTGGCCGTGGCCCTGTCGGCCATCACGGTGGGGGCCATCCTCAGCACGGCACTGCTCATCGGCCCGGCCGCCACCGCCCTGCGCCTGACCAGGCGCCCGGCGGCGGCCATGGGGGCGGCAGCCGGGATCGGCCTGCTCGGTGTGTGGTCGGGGATCCTGGTCGCCTACGACAGCGCGCAGTGGCCCGGCCACCACGGCTGGCCGGCGAGCTTCTGCGTGGTGGCGGTGATCTTCGTTCTCTATCTGGTCGCCGACCTTCAGGGCTGGACGAGAGCCAAGCGGACCGCGACCGGCCAGGACCGTATGGCCCGGGGAGGGTGATCGTGTTCGCCGGCTTCATGACCAACGCCTGGATCGTGGGGAGCATCGCCGCCGTGGTAGCCGGGGTGGTGGGCTTCTTCGTCGTCGTGCGCGGCTCCGCCTTCGTGGCCCACGCCCTGCCCCAGTCCGCCTTCACGGGGGCAGCCGGCGCCAGCCTGCTCGGGATCAGCACGGTGTTCGGCATGGGGACCTTCGCCCTGGCCAGTGCCCTGGGGATCGCCTGGCTGGGCAAGCGCGGTCGCCATGACGTGGTCACCGCCCTGACCCTGGTGATGCTGCTCGGGACGGGGGAGCTGTTCTTGAGCTACAAGACCGAGTACGCCCAAGCCATCTACTCTCTGTTGTTCGGCGAGGTGCTCGGGGTGAGCGCCAACGAGGTGCTGCCCAGCGCCGTCGTGGCCGGCGTCGCCATCGTGGCTGTGGCGCTCATGTACCGGCCCCTCATGCTCACGTCGGTGCTGCCCGACATGGGCGAGGCGCGCGGGGTGCGCAGTCACCGGATGGAGATGCTGTTCCTGGTCGTCGTGGCCCTGGCCACCACGGCGGCGGTGCCCGTGGTCGGGGCACTGCTCATGTTCAGCCTCATGATCGGCCCGCCCGCCGCCAGCCGCTGCTTCACCGACAGCCCTTTGGCCGCCATCGCCCTTTCGGTGGCGCTGGCACTCGTGACGGTGTGGGCCTCACTGGCCATCGCCTACGAGCGCAACTGGCCGGTCGGGTTCCTCGTCGGCACCATCGGCGCCGCGCTGTACGTCATCGGCCGCCTGTGGGCGGCCTGGCGGCAGGCCCACACCGTCCGCCCCGGCTCTGTCGGTCTTGCCCCCGAGACCGCTCCTGCCCACTAGCAGGCGCCTACTTGCCCTCCGACATCCACTGCTTGCGGACCTTGTCCTGCGCCTCCTTCTTCACCCGCTTGGCCTCGCGTTTCTCCTTGATGCTCCGGCTCGGCTTCTTGGCGTGACCCGACGGCAGCGACTTCTCACCCATACGAGCAGCCTAGGGCAGCGCCCACAGCCCCACCGGTGACTGGCCCGAGCGGTAGTGGCCCGGTTGGAGGTCGGCGGACGAGGCCCGCTCGACGCGCCGTCGCATGCCGTCGGACAGGGAGGAGGCCCTGATCATCTCCACGAACAAGGCAGTGGCATTGCCCACATCGAAGAAGTCGCGCTGCCACGACCACTGCCAGTTACCGGCATAGCGAAACCAGCTGCCGCCGATCCCCGCCACCTCGTAGGCCGAGCCGTCGGGGCGGGGGACGTCGGCGATCTGTCGCCAGAAGCCCACCACCTCACCCTGCTCGGGGTCGATGAGCACCTTCTGATAGGGGTACTGCCATCCGTCGAGCCCGCCCATCTCCAGGCCCAAGGCGACGTCGCGGATCTGTTGGCGGCCGACGGCCATGAACTCCTCGTTGGGCCCGAGATTCCAGCCGTAAGTGGCGTCCTCGGTGTACATCTCCGCCATGGGCCGCCAGTCACCGTGCTCCTCGGCCCGGCTGTTGGCCTCGAGCCAGCGCTGCACCATCTCGGCCAGCTCCTCATAGGGGTACGCCATCTCCGTCAGTCCTCCTCTATGCGAAGGGCCCCAGTGGGACAGAACCGCACGGCCCGCTCGACCTGGCCTCGTAGATCCTCCGGCGGCGCCTCGTCGAGGATGCTGAGCACGCCCTGCTTGGACACCGAGAACAGCTCGGGTGCCTCGGACTCGCACACTCCGTGGCCCTGGCACAGGTCGCGATCGACCACCACCTTCATGGCGAGCTCCGTCGGTGATAGCGGGCCCCACAGGGCTGGGCCAGCTGGACCACCATCTTGGAGTGGTCGTTGCTGTAGCTGTCGGGCGGCTGGGTCAACTCGAATTCCCAGCCGCGCAGCAACACCGAGAAGATGGCCTTGAGCTGCATCATGGCGAAGGGCGCCCCCACGCAACGGTGACGCCCGGCGCCGAAGGGGATCCAGGTCCAGGGATTGGCCCTGTCCTCGGCTCTGGGTTCGAGATAGCGCTCGGGCACGAAGTCGTCGGGATGGGGGAAGTCCTCGGGGAGGCGGTTGGACACCGACAGGCTGGCTCCCACCAACTGGCCGGGCGCGATCCGATACCCCTCCACCTCCATCTCCTCCTTGGCCACCCGCAGCACCAGGATGAGCGGGGGGTGCAGGCGCAGGGCCTCCTTGATGGCCGACTCGAGCATGGGCATCTCCCGCAGCGCCTGATAGCTCACCTCCTCGCCCTGGGCATAGAGCTGGTCGAGCTCGGCCACCACGGCGGCCAGCACGTGCTGGTGGCGAGCCAGCTCGATCAACGTCCAGGCCGCCGTCCCCGAGGTGGTGTGGTGACCGGCGAACATCATCGATATGAACATGCCCGTCACCATGTCGGTCGAGAACCGGCGGGCGCCGCTGTCGTCGCCTACCGACATGAGCACGTCGAGCAGGTCGCGGTCCTGGTCGGTCGGCGGAGGACCGGCTTCCCGGCGATCGACGATCTGTTGGACGAGTTCCACCAGACCGGCCCGCGCCACGTCACGGCGGGCGAAACTCTCGATGGCGGCGTAGGGGTCCACGTAGGCCAGGGCGTCGGTGCCCCGTTCCAGGTCGTGGTAGAGCTCGGCGAAACGCCGGTCGAGCTCGGCCCGGAACTTGCGGCCGATGAGACAGGCGGAGGAGGTGTAGATGGTGAGCTCGGCGAAGAAGTCGAGCAGGTCGATGGTGCCGGTGGATCCCCAGCCGGCCACCATGGCCTGGACCTCGCCGGCGATGGTGGCGGCATGACCGCGCATGAACTTGTCGCGCAGCGCCTGGTTGTGCAGCATCTCGCGGCGACGCTCGGGCGGAGCGTCGAAGACCACGCCCTCGCCGAAGATCGGCTTCATGAACGGATAGGCCTCGGCCTGGTCGAGGAGCTCTTCGGGGGCTCGGAAGAAGGCCTCGTTGGCCTCGGCACCGGTGAGGAGCACCACCTCTTTACCGGCCAGGCGGAAACGGCCGACGTCCCCGCACTCCTGGCGAACCCGGCGCATGAGCCCGATGGGGTCACGCCGTAGCTCCTCGAGGTGCCCGTGGGGCTCTTGGCACCCCGACACGAGCGGCGGCTCAGCCATGGTAACGGTCATCGTCCTGCGCTTTCTCCTCCGGTGTTCGGTCGGACGGCCGGACGCCTTGGCGCCGGCGGGGGGCCTCGGGCTCGACCTCGATGAGGGTGAGGTGGGTGCCGGGCGGAGCCTGGACCACGCTGCACACGGCGGTGGCGACAGCCTGCGGTCGCAGGAAGTTGTCGTGGCGGGCCACGCCCCAGTGCACCCACTCCCCGAGGATCTCGGCGGTGAGTCCGGGATCCCAGTCTCCGCCCATCTCGGAGAGGGTCTGTCCGGGCTGGACCATCGAAGCGCGTACGCCCGTGCCTTCGAGCTCCATCTGCAGGGTACGGGCGTAGCCGGCCAGGCCCCACTTGGAGGCCACATACAGGCTGTTGCGCACCCGGGGCCAGCGCACCACCTCCGAGGTGACGAACACCACGTCGCCGTGACCCCGCTCCACCATGGCCGGGAGCACCATCCCCACCAACCGGTGCACGCCCAGGAGGTTCACCTCCATGGTGGACAGGAACTCGTCGGCCGACGATTGGTGAGCCGAGCCCGGCTGATTGC
>JASHZK010000238.1 GCA_030042575.1 Acidimicrobiales bacterium | reverse complement strand
CCGTCTTGGCCGACCACGGGACGTCAGTGGTGAACGCCAGGAAGGTGTCGCCCAGCCAGTGGGAGCACTGGTGGTGGGTGTGCGTCGCCGGTGAGATCGTCTTCATCCCTCTCGTCTTCCTCATGACCGGGCGCTGGCGGCCCAAGCGGGCCCGGCAGGACTTCGAGGACTACGAGCGCAAGATGCAGGCCGAGCTGGCCGCGCTCGAGGGCTCGGGGGTGGCTCCGGCCACCGGCTGACCCACAGGGCGGCCGGACTACGGTCCGGGCCGTGCGCTTCGGGGCCCAGGTACGCCAGAGCGGTGGACTGCTGGCGGCACTGGGTCGAGGCGAGGAGATGGGGGCCGAGGTGCTCCAGCTCTTCGCCCAGAACAGCCGCCAATGGCGCCTGCCCGATACCGACGAGGAGCCCTACCGGGCCTACCGACGAGCGGCGGCGGCCAGCACCGTGGTCAGCGCCACCGTGTGCCACGCGCCCTACCTCATCAACGTGATCAGTCCCGACGGCCCCACCGCCGAACGTTCCCGGGCCAGCCTGGTGGCCAACCTCCGGGCCGCCACCCTGCTCGGGGCCGAGGGGCTGGTGCTGCATCCCGGCAGCCATCGCGGCGTCGGCGCCCAGTCGGCTGCTGCTCGCATCGCCGCTGTGGTGGTCGACGGCCTCCACCGCGTGCAGGAGGAGCTGGGCACGGTGTGCGACCTCCTGCTCGAGAACACCGCCGGGAGCGGTGCCACGGTGGGCAGGAGCTTCGCCGAGCTGGCCGCCATCATCGAAGCCGGTGGCGGCGACCACCGCCTGGGCGTCTGTCTGGACACCCAGCACCTGTGGGCCACCGGGGTGTCCTACCAGTCGGCGCAGACGGCCGATGCCGTCGTCGACCAGCTGGCTTCTGAGATCGGCCTCGACCGCCTGCGGTGCCTGCACCTCAACGATTCCAAGGTGCCGCTCGGAGCCATGAGCGATCGCCACGCCAACCTCGGTGAGGGGACCATCGGCACCGTGGCCCTGGGTGCCCTGCTCTCGAGCCCGCGGTTGCAGGACCCGGCGCTCCCCGTCGTGCTCGAAGTCCCCGGAGCGGCGCGGGCGGGGCCGGGGGGCGCCGATCTGGAACGAGCCCGGCGCATCCACGCCGACGGTTTGGCCCTTCGCGCTGCGAACGGTGGCGCCCGGGCCGGCTCTGGGGGGAGATGACCACTGCCCCCACTACGCTCCCTGCTCCGTGCGGGCGGTGGTCCAGCGAGTCACCTCGGCGTCGGTGGCAGTGGACGGCGAGGTGGTGGGGGCCATCGGGCCGGGGTTGTGCGCGCTGGTCGGGGTGGCCCGCTCCGACGACGCCGCCTGTGCCCGGCGCCTGGCCCGGCGACTCTGGCACCTACGGGTGTTCGAAGACGACACCGGCAAGATGAACAGATCGGCCGCCGAGCTGGGACGGGCGCTGCTCGTGGTCAGCCAATTCACATTGTGCGCCGACACCACCAGGGGCAGGCGGCCCTCCTTCGTCGACGCCGCCCCGGCCGAGGAGGCCGAGCCTCTCGTCGAGGTCCTGGTACAGCAGCTGACGGAGTTGGGGGCGACGGTGGCCACCGGCCGGTTCCGGTCGCCCATGGCGGTGAGCCTCACCAACGACGGGCCGGTGACGCTCGTGGTCGACGCCTGAGCGAGCCCCGGCCATCAGTCGTCGCACACCGTACCGTTCGCCGGGAGGGTGCCGTCGAGGAAATAGGCCTGGTCGATCGACCGTACGCAGGCGCTGTAGTAGTAGGCGACGTGGTTGTCGCCTTCCCAGGTGACGAGCACGGCGTGGGCCAGCTGGGCCTGGACCGCCACCGCCCACTCATGCGGGGTGGCGGGATCCCCGCTGGAGCTGACGAGCAGGATCGGCGGCGCTCCGGCGGCCCCGACCGGAGCCGGAGTCCGCGTCGGTGGCACCGGCCACACCGCGCACTGCAACATGCCCCACACCAGCATGGGCCCGAAGAAGGGCGCCCGGGCCCCGGCGGCCGCCGCCATCTGGGGGTAGGTGGAGACGTCGGTCGGCACCGGATGGTCCAAGCAGAAGATGGCGTTCTCGGCATCCACCGAATTGGGCCCGTTCTCGGTGTCATAGGCGTCGGTCATCTCCAGCAACAGGCTGCCGTCGCCCTCCTCGGCATCGGCCAGGGCGGAGCCCAGCTCGGAGAAGGTCGACGTGCTGTACAGGGCACTCAGCACAGCGGTGTACAGCTCGCCCACCCCCGCTTGGCGACCGCCGCCGGCGGCGATCGGCGAGGCCCGCAGCCTCGAGGCCAGCTGGAGCAGCCTCTGGGTGGGATCGCTCCCCTCTTCCCACGGGCAGCCCGTCGAGGCGCACCAGGCGAAGAACTGGTCGAGCACGTCCTCGAAGCCCACGGCCTGGTCGGTCACCATCTGCTCGGTGCTCAACGCCGGGTCGATGACCCCGTCGAGCACCATGGCCCGGACGTGGGTGGGGAACATCTGGGCGTAGGTGAGACCCAGCAAGGTGCCGTAGGAGTGGCCGAAGTAGGTGATCTGGCTCACCCCCAGGGCGGCCCGGATGCGATCGAGGTCGCGGGCGGTGTCTACCGTGCCCACATAGGCCAGCAGGTCGCCGCTGGCCTTGGCGCAGGCCCGGGCATAGGCCTGGTCGTCGGCCAGCACCGACTGCTCGGCCGCCGTGTCTTGGGGGACCGGGTCGGGGAGCAGGCCCTGGGGGACGTCGGAGCCGCTCGTCTCGCCGCAGGTGACGGGGTCACTGCGGTCCACCCCCCGGGGGTCGAAGGAGACGATGTCGAAGTGCTCGAGCAGGGCCGGGGTGAGCACCGACAGCTCGTCGGGCAGGTCGTCGATGCCCGATGCCCCGGGGCCGCCCGGGTTGATGACGAGCGGGCCCAGGTCGGATGCGGGATCCTCGGCCGGGTGCTCGGCCACGGCGATCTGGATGGTGGGCCCCTCGGGCTCGGCGTAGTCGAGGGGAACGGCGACAGAACCGCACTCCAAGCCCTGCTGGCAGGGACGCCACACGATGGGGGTGACGGGGGGACCCGGGACGGTGGTGGTGGTCGGGGAGGTCGTCGAAGAAGCAGGTGAGTGGGCCATCGCCTTCGTCCCGGTGCCGGTCGATCCGACGCAGCCGCTGAGCACGACGGAGACGGCCAGGACGATGAGACCCCCGGGCCCCGCTCGGTGGCGGCCCCGGCCCGTCGACGGCCCTGCGCCCCGGCCCACGCCGAAACTGTGGCACGACTCGTCGGCACCGCCCGGTCACGTCGAGCGCCCGGCCCGGTAAGACTCTCAGACGTGCCCGAACTGCCCGAAGTCGAGGCGCTCGTCCAGTTCTTGGACCACCGCTCCCACCACATGGTGGTCGAACGTTGCCAGCTGGCTTCGATCGCGGCCCTGAAGACCTTCGACCCCTCGTTGGAGGCGCTGCAGGGACGGTCGGTCGTCGGCTGGCACCGGCGCGGGAAGTACCTCCAGATGGAGACGGTCCAGTCCGAGGCCCCGGGGAGGGCCCGCGGCGGACCGGCTGGGCCGGCCCTGTGGTTGGTGCTGCACCTGGCCCGCGGCGG
>JASHZK010000237.1 GCA_030042575.1 Acidimicrobiales bacterium | reverse complement strand
CTTCGAAGCCCGGTTGGAAGTCGGGGTCGCCGCTGGTGAGGCCCACCAGGGCGGCCAGGTGCCCGCCCGCCGACCCCCCCGACACGGCGATGAAGCTCGGGTCGCCGCCGTACTCGGCGATGTGCTGGCGCACCCAGGCCACGGCCCGCTTGCAGTCCACGACGTGGTCGGGCCACGTCGCCTTGGGGCTCAGGCGGTAGTTGACGGTGACGCCCACCCAACCACGGCGAGCCAGCTCGTAGAGCATGGGATAGCCCTGCTCCCGCTTGTCACCGAGGATCCAGGCGCCGCCGTGGATGTACACCATGACCGGGGCATGCTCAGGGGGGTCGTGGCGTCGACGGACGACGTCGAGCATGTGGGTGCGCCGGCCGTCACCCCAGTAGTCGATGTTGCGGACGGTGTCGGCCACCGAGGCCGGTCGAGGCAGGGGCCAGACCAGCCGGGGAAAGCGCCACATCGTGTCGCGGCCGCTGCGGGGGACGTCGAGGTCGGGGGACGGCGGCAGGGGGACCTCGGCCTCGGCCCGTGACAGCACGCCCTGGGACCGATCGGCGATGACGGCCTGGCCGACCAGCCCTGCCCAGGAGGCCACGGCCACCCCCAGCCCCAGCCATCCGGGCCAGTACCCGAAAGCGCCGGCGAAGCCGAAGGCGACGGTGGCCGCCGCCTGCCACACGACGTGCCACACCGGCATCTCGGCCGTGTACCAGCCGGCGAAGAAGCTCTGGACCGACAGCGCCCCGTTGCGCACCGGCCGAAAGGCGTTGACCACGAACAGCGCCCCCAGGGTGCTCACGCCCAGGTAGGCCCAGGACCACGCCATGGCACCATCCTGGCCGAGGGTGCGATGATGCGCACGTCGAGCGGGCCCGCCTTCGAGGGTCCGGAAAGGCAGCGGCCGATGGAGCGACTGAGCGGGCTGGACGCCTCGTTCCTCTACCTCGAGACGCCCAGCCTGCACATGCACGTGTCGATGGCCGCCGTGTTCGACCCGAGCACGGTTCCCGGCGGCTACCGCTTCGAGAAGATCCGGGGCATGGTCTCCGAACGGCTGGTGCAGGCACCGGTGTTCCGCAGACGGCTGGTGGAGGTCCCCTTCCGCCTCGACCATCCCTACTGGGTGGAGGACCCCGACTTCGACATCGACTACCACATGCGCCGGGCGGCACTCCCCGCCCCCGGCGGCATGGACGAGCTGGCCGAGTTCGTGGGCGACGTGTGCAGCCGCCAGCTCGACCGGTCCAAGCCCCTGTGGGAGATGTACATCGTCGAGGGGGTTCAGGGCAGGCGCATCGCCGTGGTCACCAAGATCCACCACTGCACCATCGACGGGGTGTCGGGTGCCGAACTGCTCGGAGAGCTGTTCGACCTGGAGGCCGATCCTGCGCCCGCCGCCGCCGACCGGGGGCCGGCCCCCTCGACGGCGCTCCCGTCGGACCTGCACCTGTTGGCTCAGGCCCTGGTGGCCCGAGTCACCCGTCCCCTGCAGATGACCCCGCTGGCGTGGAGGACGGGCAGGGCCGTGCTGAAGGTGCGCCGCGTGCGTCGATCGAACTCCGCCGGGCACGCGGCGCTGCCGCTCACCACGCCCCGCACCTCGCTCAACGCGGCGATCACCCCCCACCGCAAGGTGGCCTTCGCCGCCATCTCTCTCGACGACGTGAAGCGGGTCAAGAACGCGCTGGAGACCACCGTCAACGACGTGGTGCTGGCTGTGTGCACGGGGGCGTTGCGCCATTACCTCGTCGAGGGCGGCGAGCTGCCCGACAACCCATTGGTGGCTACCGTGCCGGTGTCGGTGCAGGGCTCGACCCAGCACAAGAGCGCCAACAAGGTGTCGGCCATGTTCGTCCCCCTGCCCTGCCGGATCGACGACCCGGTGAAGCGGCTGCTCGAGATCCGCGACAGCACCAAGGGGGCAAAGGACGAGCACAAGGCGCTCGGGGCCGAGGTGCTGCTCGACTGGGCCGAGCACGCCACCCCCAACGTCTTCTCCGCTGCCGCTCGGGCCTACACCCGATTCCGACTGGCCGAGCGCCACCGTCCCATCCACAGCCTGATCATCTCCAACGTGCCGGGTCCCGACTTCCCGCTGTATCTGGGCGGCGCCGAGCTGGTGGCCGGCTTCCCGCTGGGGCCGGTGATGGACGGGGCCGGGCTCAACGTCACCGTCATGAGCTACCGCGGCGTCCTCAACTGGGGCCTCATGGCCTGTCGGGAGACGGTGCCGGGCTTGGGACTGCTGGCCGACGCCATCCCCCGCGCCCTCGACGAGCTCCTGGCGTCGTCCGGCCTGGAACCGGCCACCCCCGTGGCGGTGGCTGCCGGTCCCCGCCGGCGGGCCAGGACGGGGCCGAGCAGCGACAGGTGACGGGCAGAGGGGTCGGGGCGGGACCGTAGACTCGGCCTCGTCGTCGCCACCCTCGTTCCCCCCGCGGAGGTCCTCGATGAGCGATGCCCTGAAAGCCGAGACCATTCGCTTGCGCGGTCATGGCGGAGACGAGATCGAGGGCTACCTGGCCCAGCCCGCGGGCGACGAGGCCCGGCCGGCGGGCGGCGTGGTGGTCATCCACCACATGCCGGGCTACGACGAGGGCACCAAGGAGATCACCCGCCGCTTCGCCGCCCACGGGTATCCGGCCCTGTGCCCCAACCTCTATTGGCGCGAGGCGCCGGGAGCCAGCCCCGACGACGCCGCCGCCACCGTCCGGGCCGCCGGCGGGGTGCCCGACGAGCGTCTGGTGGGTGACGTGGCCGGAGCCGTCACCGTCCTCAAAGGGTTGCCGGAGTGCAACGGCAAGGTGGCCACCATCGGCTACTGCTCGGGGGGCCGCCAGTCCCTCCTCGCCGCCTGCTCGCTGCCGCTCGACGCCGCCGTCGATTGCTACGGCGCCTTCGTCATGCGCCCCGTGCCCGAAGGCGCGCCCATGTCGGTGAAACCGCTCGGGGACAAGCTGAAGGACCTGTCGTGCCCGCTCCTCGGGCTCTTCGGGGCCGACGACCAATTCCCCTCGCCCGAGGAGGTGGGCGAACTGGAGAAGGCGCTCGCCCACCTGGGCAAGGACTTCGAGTTCCACTCCTACGCCGGCGCCGGCCACGCCTTCTTCAACGTCGACCGCCCCGCCTACCGGGGCGAGGCCGCCGCCGAGGGGTGGAACCGGATCTGGGACTTCTTCTCCCGCCATCTCGCCCCCTGAGCGACCGGCGAAATTCGAAAGGGAACCGCCATGTGCACGTACAGGACCGACCTGCTCTCGGTGTCCGGCAGCGGCAAGGGCCCCCGGGGTTGGTTCACGCTCACCGACGCCAGTGTCTACGTCGACCACCCCGTCCACGCTCCGGGGTTGCACACGCTCAACATCGACCTGCGCAACCCCGCCCTCGGCCCCGGCGCCCGCCTGGCCCTGGAGCTCGACGCCGGCTCGGCCCGGGCCCTGGCCGCCGCCATGGCGGCCGCCCTCGACGACCTTCCCGAGGGCCTGTTGGACAGTCACTCACAGCCTGCCTAAAGGAAGGGTTCAGGAAGGCCGAAGCTGAGCCGGCGAGGATCGAGGACGATGGACGAAACGAGCGGAACAGAGCCGGGCCAGGCGGAGGAGCAGCCGTCCGCCGAAGCCGGGGCAATCTCGCAACGGGGGGCGGACGCGCCGCCCCCGAGCACCCCCCCGGGTTGGGTTCCGCCGTGGGGCGCGCCCGCCGGTGGCCCGGGCCAGCCGGGCGACCCCC
>JASHZK010000236.1 GCA_030042575.1 Acidimicrobiales bacterium | reverse complement strand
GCCATGCTGCCGGCGGTGAAGGCCCGGATGCGGAAGAGCGCCAGGCGGAACATCGGCTCGCGCACCCTGGGTTCGACAAAGGCAAAGGCCACCATGAGCGCCACCCCGCCGGCCAGGCATCCGAGCACGAAGGGGCTCGTCCAACCCATCGAGTGTCCCCCGTAGGGCTGGATCCCGTAGGTGATCCCGACCATGAGCGCCACCAGGGCCAGGGCGAACAGGAAATTGCCCCCGATGTCGATACGCGCCTTTTGCCGCCGGCCCACCTCGCGCAGCTTGAGATAGGCCCACAGCGTCCCGAACAGCCCGACCGGCACCGACACCAGGAAGATGAGTCGCCACTGGATGGCAGCCAGGACCCCGCCCAGGACCAGGCCGATGAACGAGCCGCTCAAGCCGGCCACCTGGTTGATGCCCAGCGCCATCCCCCGCTGGTCCTCGGGGAAGGCATCGGTCAGGATGGCCGCCGAGTTGGCGATGAGGAAGGCGGCGCCCACACCCTGGAACACCCGCATGACCACCAGGTAGATGGCCGCCGCCTTGCCCGACATCCAGGTCACGGTCAGCATCAGGGAGAAGAAGGTGTAGACGGCGAAGCCGAGGTTGTACATGCGCACCCGGCCGTAGATGTCGCCCAGGCGGCCCAGCCCCACCACCAGCACGCTGGTGACGATCATGAAGCTGAGGATCATCCAGAGCAGGTAGAAGCTGTTGCCGGGCTGCAGGGGGTCGATGTGGATCCCCCGGAAGATGGCCGGCAGGGCGATGAGCATGATGGTCGAGTCGAGCACCGCCATGAGCGTCCCCAAGGTGGTGTTGGACAGGGCGATCCACTTGTAGCGATCGGACGCCTCGTGGTCACCGGTGGGGGCGCGCTGGTCGGAGACTACGGGGGTGGCAGCCACAGGCTCGCTGTCATACCCCCTGCAGAGCGGCTTCCAAGACCTCCAGCCCCTCGCCCAGGAGCTCGTCGGAGATGACCAGCGGGGGCAGCAGACGAATCACGTTGCCGTAGGTGCCGGCGGTGAGCACGAGCACCCCGTGGCGGTGGCAGGCGGCGGCCGCCGCCCGGGCAGCGGCGGCATCGGGGGTGTGCCCGTCCGACCCGACCAGCTCCACCGCCACCATGGCACCCCGTCCGCGGGCTTCGCCCACCGGACCGGTGGCGGCCACCAGCTTCTCCAGGCGGCGCAGGGCCATGTCACCGATGTGCCGGGCCCGCTCGAGCAGCCCCTGTCGCTCGATCGTGTCGCAGACGGCCAGGGCGGCGGCGCAGGCCAGCGGGTTGCCCCCGAAGGTGCCGCCCAGCCCGCCCGGGTGGACGGCGTCCATCACCTCGGCCCGCCCCGTCACCGCCCCGATGGGCAGCCCACCGCCCAGGCTCTTGGCCGTGGTCACCAAGTCCGGCACCACGTGTTCGTGCTCGCAGGCGAACCAGGTACCGGTCCGCCCCATGGCGGTCTGGACCTCGTCGGCCACCACCAAGACGCCGTGCTCGGCGCACCAGCGGCTCAAGCCGGCCAGCCACCCCGGCTCGGGCACGATGAAACCCCCCTCGCCGCATATGGGTTCGACCACCACACAGGCGATGGACTCGGCTCCCACCGTCGTCTCCACATGGGCGATGACCTCTTCCAGCCGCCCCGTGTTTCGAAACGGGTAGGAGTACGGCGCCCGGTACACCTCGGGGGCGAAGGGACCGAAGCCCTCCTTGTAGGGCACGGCCTTGCCGGTGAGGCTCATCGTGAGCAGCGTGCGCCCGTGAAAGCCGTGATCGAAGGCCACCACCGCCTGTCGACCGGTGGCGTAGCGCGCCACCTTCACCGCGTTCTCCACCGCTTCGGCCCCCGAGTTGACGAGCAGTGACCGCTTCTCGTGATCGCCGGGGGTGAGCGCATTGAGCCTCTCGCACACGGCCACGTAGCCTTCGTAGGGCGTCACCTGGAAGCACGTGTGGGTGAAGAGCCCGGCCTGGTGCCTGACGGCCGCCACCACGGCCGGGGCGGCATTGCCCACGTTGGTGACCGAGATGCCCGAGGCGAAGTCGATGAAGCGGTTGCCGTCGACGTCCTCCAGGATCCCCGCCTCGGCCCGGGCCGCGAACACCCCCAGCGTGGTGCCCACCGCCCGGGTGACGGCCGCGGCACGCCGGGCGGCCAGACGTCGCGAGGCCGGACCGGGCACGTCGGTGGCGAGCCGCCGGCCCCGCTCCTCCCCCCCCGCTCCGGCGTCGGTCATGGCACCCCCGTCGGGATCAGCCTCGTCCCTGGCAGTCTAGGGAGGCGCTCACGAGGGAGAGATGGCGCTCATCACGTGCTTGATCCGGGTGTAGTCCTCGAGCCCGTACATGGACAGGTCCTTGCCGTACCCCGAGTGCTTGAAGCCGCCATGAGGCATCTCGGCCACCAGGGGGATGTGGGTGTTGATCCACACACAGCCGAAGTCGAGGCGGGCAGCCAGGCGCATGGCCCGGGCGTGGTCGCGGGTCCACACCGAAGAGGCCAGTCCGTACTCGACGTCGTTGGCCCAGCGCACGGCCTCCTCCTCGTCGGTGAAGCGCTGCACGGTGACGACCGGACCGAACACCTCCTGGTGGACGATGGCGTCGCCCTGGTCGAGTCCGGCCACGACCGTCGGCTCGTAGAAGAAGCCCCGGTCCCCGGCCTGACGACCGCCGGTGGTCACCTCGGCGTGAGGGGGCAGGTGGTCGATGAACCCGGACACCTTCTCCAGCTGTGTCGCGCTGTTGAGCGGACCGAAGTCGACATCGTCGTCGTCGGGGGCGCCGAGCTTGCGCCGTCGCGCTGCTTCGGTCAGGGCTCCCACCAGGTCGTCATGGATCCCGGGCCCGGCCAGGACCCGGGTGGCGGCCGTGCAGTCCTGGCCGGCGTTGAAATACCCGGCCAGGGCGATGCCCTCGGCGGTGGACTCCAGGTCGGCGTCGTCGAAGACCACCACCGGCGCCTTGCCCCCGAGCTCCAGGTGCACGCGTTTGAGATCGCGGGCCGCGGCTTCGGCCACCTGGCGCCCGGCGCGGACGCTGCCGGTGATGGAGACCATGCGGGGGACAGGGCTGGCCACGATGGCCGCTCCCACCTCGTTGTCGCCGCACACCACGTTGAACACGCCCGGGGGGAAGAACTCGGCGGCCAGCTCGGCAAGGAACACGGTGCTGGCCGGAGTGGTGGGAGCGGGCTTGAGCACCACGGTGTTGCCGGCCACCACGGCCGGGACGAACTTCCAGATGGCCATCATCATCGGGTAATTCCAAGGGGTCACCTGACCGCAGACCCCGACCGGTTCGCGGCGCACCATGGAGGTGAAGCCGGTCATGTACTCGCCGGCCGAGCGACCCTCGAGGAGGCGGCAAGCTCCGGCGAAGAAGCGGACCTGGTCCACCATGGGCGGGATCTCCTCGGACATGGTGAGGGCCCGGGGCTTGCCCGTGTTGCGGCACTCGACGTCGACCAGCTCCTGCGCCCTGGCCTCCAGGGCATCGGCGTAGCCAAGCATGGCCCGGCTGCGCTCTGAGGGCGTCCTGCGCGACCACGACTCGAAGGCGCCTTGGGCGGCGTCGAGCGCAGCCTCCACGTCACGAGCCCGCGAGCGCGCCGCGGTGGCATAGGCCTCGCCCGTGACCGGATCGATCAGCTCGTAGGTCTGGCCGTCGGCCGCCTCGACGAGATCGCCCCCGACGAAGTTCTTGAAGGCGGGTTGGCTGGCAGCGGACATGGTCGCCCCTCCTCGGGCTCAGTCCCCCAACACGAGGGCCAGGGCGAAGCCGTCGTAGCCCTTGCTCCCGACGGTCTGGATCTCGGTGACGCTGATCCGCCTCTCGGCCGCCATCACGTCGTTGAGCCGACGGGTGCCCACCACCGAGGGATCGGTGCTGTGGGCGTCGATGACGGCCCCGTGGCGCACCACGTTGTCGACCACGATCAGGCTGCCCGGCCGCGTCAGCCGCATGGCCCAGCGGAAGTAGTCGGGGTTCGTCTCTTTGTCGGCATCGATGAACACCAGGTCGAAGGGCCCTGCTCCTTCAGATTCGAGCTGAGCCAGGCTGTCCACCGCTCGCCCCAGGCGCAACGTGACCACGTCGGCCAACCCGGCGCGCGCCAGGTTGGCCCGCGCCACCTCGGCGTGCTTGGGATTCACCTCCAGGGTCACGAGCCGTCCCCCCGGGGCCAGGCCCCGGGCCAACCAGATGGTGCTGTAGGCGCCCAAGGTCCCCACCTCGAGGATCTGCCCGGCACCGACGATCTTGGCCAGAAGGTAGAGCAACTTCCCCTGGGGGGGCGCCACCTGGATGGGAGGAAGGCCCGCCGCCCGGCTGTCGTCGAGAGCAGCCTCGAGGACGGGGTCGGCTCCGACGAGCAACTCGGAGATGTACTCATCGACCGCCGTCCAGCGATCGCCTGCCTCGGCCGTGGCGTCCATGCTCCGCAGTGTGCCAGACCGCCTCGGGCCCGGTGGCCGGTGCGCCGGCGCCACCAACCCCGACTGATCGCCGTCCACGGTGCCACACCCGGGAGTTCCCGGCGGGGCCAGGCGCTCGACGTGTCACACCCCTGGGTCCCTGTCGCCACGCGAAGTGGGAAGATGCGGCTGGATTCCCACGAAGCATGGTATTATGGGGTGAGCAGGGCAGCTGGCGCACGAGCCACCCCGGGCGCCCGGGAAGGTCGGCCGCGCCGGGCTCCTCCCGACAACGTGCGGAGACGTCCGGGCTCAGGCCTCAGTTTTCCACTCCTTGACGCGTTCAATTACGCGCAATGCGTCATACTGCAATGAGCAGCGTTACGAGGGCGATCGTCAGCCCACTGTTCGGCGGTCGCTCGTGCGGCCGGGACGAACCCGGGGGGAGGTACGGCAATGACGACTGCGGCACCCGCTCTGCGCACACCGGCCCAGGGCCACGGCGCTCGAACGATGGCTTCTTCGTTGTGGTACCGGCAGATCGACCACTACCCGGACACGGCCCGGAGGATGTTCTACCTGGGCATCGTGGTGGTGGCCACCGTGCTCATGTACTACGAGCTGTACATCGTCGGCGCCGTGGCACCGACCATCCTGGCCCACTACACCATGTCGTTCCGCTACTACGTCTACATCTCGGTGGTCGGGAACGCCGTGGGTGCCTTCACCTCCATCCTGGCCGGGCTGGGCGACCGCTGGGGCCGGGCCAACATGGTGACCTACGGGCTGTTGATCACCGGCCTCCTGGTCCTGTTCGGCCTGCCCAACGCTCCCAACAAGTTGGCCTTCGCCGCTGTGCTCGTGGCCGTGGGCTTCGTCGAGGGCATCATGTTGGTCGCCACTCCGGCCTTGGTCCGTGACTTCTCACCCCAGCTGGGCAGAGCCTCGGCCATGGGCTTCTGGACCTTGGGGCCGGTGGTGGGCAGCCTGTGCGTGGCGGAGGTCTCGAGCCACACCCTGTCCCACCTCCACGCCTGGCAGGACCAGTTCACCATTTGCGGAATCGTCGGGCTGGTCGTCTTCGTCGTGGCACTGCTCGGCCTGCGCGAGCTGTCGCCGGGTCTGCGAGACCAGCTCATGGTCAGCCTGCGCGACCGCAAACTCATCGAGATGAAGGCCCAGGGCCTCGACGTCGAGGCCGCTCTGAGAAATCCGTGGCGCCAGATGCTGCATCTCGACGTCATCGCCTCGGCCTTCGCCGTGAGCGTGATGCTGCTCTTCTACTACGCGGCGGTGGGCTTCTTCGTGATCTACTTCGCCGCCATCTACGGCTGGAGCGAAGCGAAGGCCAACGCCCTGGGCAACTGGTTCTGGGCCTTCGACGCCGGTGGCCTGGTGATCATCGGGATCATCTCCGACCGGGTACGGGTGCGAAAGCCCTTCATGGTGGCCGGCGCCATCGGCGCCGTGGTGATGACCACCATCTTCCTCAGCCGAACCTCCGACCCGCACACCTCCTACTACACCTTCGTCTTGATCATCAGCATCCTGTCGGTGTGCCTGGCCGTCGCCTACGCGCCCTGGTTCGCCA
>JASHZK010000235.1 GCA_030042575.1 Acidimicrobiales bacterium | reverse complement strand
GAACTCCAGCAAACCGTGCTCGTCGTGGGCACCGACGATTGGGCCATCGAGCAGGCGGCGGCCGAGTTGGAGGCCTGCGGTGCCGGCGTCCTGCGCTGCCACGAGGCCGGCGAGCCGGCCTTTCCCTGCAATGCGCTCATCGAGGGCCGCATCTGCCCCCTCGACGTCGGCTTCGACGTGGTGGCCGATGTCCGGGCCCGGCCCGTGAGTGGGCTCACCCAGTCCGAGCTGGGGGTGGTCTGTGCCACTCGGTTGGGGCGCCCGCTGGTGGTGGCCGGGTTGAGCGGGGACCTCCCGCTCGAGCGGTGGTCGGGAGGCACGGTGGCGCGCCACCAGAGCTTGGCCTCGGCGTGCGAGCTGGCCGTCGAAGACGGGGACACGGTGGCGGCGCCTGCGGTGCGAGGAGCGGGCTGAAAACGAGCAGGACACGGTGGTCGGGCACGAGCGCACGGCCAAGCGCGAATCCCGATTTCGAGGCGCGCCCCGATAGTGTCGATGGTCTGATGTCGCACCGGCCGGCGGTGCTGTTCGTGGACAACGGCTTGCACCCGGAGCTCTTCAACCAGTTCGCCGCGGCCATTCACAGGGTTCGATTGCGAACCATCGCCCTCTCCCCCTTGCCCTTCCGACGCGGGGTGCCGGGTTTGATCTTCGACAGGGTCATCGACACATCGGCGCTGGGGATGGTGGGGATCGCCGACCAGTTGCGCCACGAATTCGTGGCCGACGTGCACGTCGACGAGTACGTGGCCGCCGAGACCTACTCGGCTCTGGGGCAGCTTCCCCCGGGATCGCGGTCTGATCTGTGGACAGGCCGGCAGCAGCTGGTGGACAAGCGCCGAGCCTCGGACGTCATACGCCACGCCGGGCTGCGTGCCCCGGAGGTGTTGGGTGTCGCCGACGCGACGCCGGCCCGGGCCGTGGCGGAACTGGGCCTGCCCATCATGGTCAAGGCGGGCGTCGGTCGCGGAGGAGACGGGGTCAGGATGGCGGGCACCCGCCTGGAGCTGGAGCAGCTGGTCTCGTCCCTCGACGATCCCCAGGGTTGGTTCTTCGAGCGCTTCGTCGACGGTGAGGCATTCGCCTGCGGGGCGCTGGCCACGCCCAGGGGAGTCGATCCCCTGGTCGTCTACCGCGCCACCAGACGCGTCTCGCCCTTCGGACCGAACTCCGAGATCGAGGTCCACGAGGACAGGGCGCTCGAAGATGCCGCCCGGCCCGTGATCGAGGCGCTGGGTGTGCAGGGCATCGTGAACGTCGACATCGTCAGGGACGCCGACGGCGTTTGCTGGTTCCACGACGTCAACACCAGGGCTTTCGGCTCGCTCATGGCCTTGGAGTGTGTCGGCTTCCCCTTCGTGTCCAACTACGCCCGATGGCTGGCCGGTAAGGAGCCCGAAGGCCGACGCCGCGCTGTGTCGCTCTCCGGCCGTCGCATCCAGGTCGTCCACTTCCCCGTGGAGAGGGATTGGCGAACAGGCCACCGGGTGACGTCGGTGCGGGCCGTGGTGCAGCGGTGGCGCCGGTACTTGTCGGTCATGGGCTTTCGCTACACCCTGAGGCACACCTTGAGGACGCTGAGCGAGTGGCGTCCTCGGCGTGGGCGCCGGTCGTCCCCACCGGGTCATGGGAGCGGCGAACCGGCTCTCTCCGATGGCGAACCGGCTCGGAACCGAACCCGCCGCCCCCCCATGGACGTGCGCTCCGGGTAGCCGTCCGGGAACGGTGGCCCCGGACGTAACGTCGCCATCACCGGTAAATTTGCACGAGGGCCGGGCTCCGGCCTTCTTGGGCGCTGGCCCCATGGGCTCGACGCCGAGGGTCAAGAAGGAATGCCATGAGCACCGTCACCACTCGCACGAGGGTGGGTCTGGATCGGCTACGCCACGCGCTCGGTCAGGCGGTGGAGGAGCTGCGCCAGGCGGACCCCGTAGCCCGGGGGGTGTGGATGGTGGTTGCCGTGCTGGCGCTGGTGGACCTGGTCCAGTACTACCGCCGAGGCTACTTCGGGCTCGATTTCGAGCCGGCATGGGCGGCGGCGCGGGCCTTGCTCCATCACCGCACACACTGGAATGCCTTCGTCTATCTCCCCGGTTGCCTGGTGTTCGTGGCGCCCCTGGCCGCCATCCCCCTCAAGTTCGCCCGCCTCGTCGTGTACGGGCTCGAGCTGGGCGGCATGGTCTACGCCTTTTGGACGATGTCCCGGATGACGAAGAGACCGCTGGGGGACCGGAGGGTGGCCCTGGTGGCCTTCCTCGTCGCCATCGGCGGCCAGGTCGGCATCGTCTCCAACTACGAGAACCTGACTCTCGTCCTGCTGCCGCTGGCCGTGGCATTTCTGGTCCTGTTGGAGGGCGAGCGCCCACTGGCCGCCGGGGTGGTCCTGGGCATCTCTCTCACGGTCAAACCCCTGCTCCTGCCCTTCGTGGTGGTCCTGGTGCTGGCCCGGCATTGGCGAGCGGTGGCGGCGTCGGTGGCCATCCCCATCGTCCTCACGGTCCTGGTCATGCTCTACAGCGGCCACGCCGCCGGCTTCGCCCACGAAGTGCTGGCCACCTTCAGCCAGCACAACAACGGTGCCGTTCTCAACGTCTCCATCTACGGCATCGACCGCAACGTGCTTCACGTCCCGCTGGGTGTCTCCATTGCGCTGGCCTGCATCGTGGCCGTGGTCAGCCTGCTCGCCGCTCACCGAGGATGGCGGTACCCGGCCACGGCGGGTCCTGCTGGCCGAGCCCTGTGGATCTCGACGCCCCTCTTCGTGGCCATGTGCCTGTGCTTCTCGTTCGCCTGGGCCTACTACGCCGTGCTGCTCCTGCCCGTTCTGTTCGCCACCTTGGGTCGGAGCAGCCTTGCCGCTCGCCTGGTCCAGGCGGGAGTGTCGTTGGCACTTGTGTTCCCGCTCTTTCCGTTTCTGGTCAGCGGACTCCCGCCCGTCAGGATCTGCGTGGGCCTGGCCACGTGCGGGCTCCTGGCTGTTGTGGCCGGGTCAGTGCTGGAGTCGGGTCCCCTCGACTTCGACCCGAGCGGAGAACCCCGGTGATGCTCAGTAGGCGCCGGTACGACGCACCACGGCCCGCAAGGTGCCGAGCAGGATGCGCAGGTCCAGTCCCACCGACCAGCTCGCCACGTACAGGCCGTCGAGCCGGCACATCTCCTCGAAGGTCAGCTCGTTGCGACCGGAGACCTGCCACAGGCCGGTGATGCCCGGGCGCACGCCGTAGCGGCGCTCGGCCCAGCCCTCGATCCGGGCCGAGTCGTCGGGGATGAACGGGCGAGGTCCCACGAGGGACATCTCACCCTTGAGCACGTTCCACAGCTGGGGCAGCTCGTCGATGCTGAAGCGCCGGATGACGCGACCCACCCTGGTCACCCGCGGGTCGTCGGTGAGCTTGGGGAACGGCCCGGTGGCGACCGGGCCGGCCAGGGTGGAGGGGTGGCGGGCGGCGTGCTCCACGGACATCGAGCGGAACTTCACCATGCGGAACGGTTGGCCGTCGCGCCCGATGCGCTCTTGGCGGAACAGCACCGGTCCCACCGAGGTGAGCTTGACGGCCAGGGCCACCAGGACCAAGAGCGGGCTCGACACCACCAGGGCCGCCGCCGCTCCCACCACGTCGATGGTCCGTTTGGCCATGCGGGGCCCGTTCCCCAGTGCGCCGGGGACCACCGAGATGCCGGTCAGTCCGGCACCGAGGTCGTCGATCACCGCCGTGGTGGGCAGCAGGTCGAACAGGCGCGGCACCACCGTGATGGTCACCTTGCCCTGCACGGGGCGCAGGGCCTCGATGAGCTCTTCGGCCGACGCCCGGCTGAAGCCCACCACGACGTGGTCGATGCCTTCGAGCTCGCAGATGTCACCGAGGTCGGCCAGCTTGCCGATCCAGGAGTCGAGGTCCATGGGGTCGTCGTCGACGAAGCCGACGACCTCGACACCGCCTTCCTCGGTCAAACGCTCGGCCACCCGAGTGGCCACCGCCCCGCTGCCCAGCACCGCCACCCGCCGGGGCCGGCTGCTGCGCGGCCTCCCGGTGACCGGCAGCATGGTGCGCGCCGTGGTCAGAGTGACCGAGGCGGCGGCCCACAGGACCAGCAGGGTGTCGGTGGGCAACGGCCAGCTCAGGCCGGCGGCGTTGGCCAGGCGCCAGGCCACCATGCTGAGCACGGCGCCGGCGGCCAGCGCCGGGCCCACCTTGCCCAGCTGGCGGCCGAGCGTCGTCCTGAGCATCGGGCGCGCCCGGGTGGACGACACGGCGGCCACCAAGAGCGGCAGCGTCACGAGCAGCCGCAGGATCGACCCCGGAAGGGAGAAGACGGCCAGCCTGGGGTGCAAGAAGTGTTCGGCCCCGGCGGCCAGGGCGATGGCCAGGGCGATGGCCAGGGTGTCCGCGGCCAGGGCGGCCAGGCCCGACCGCCGGCCGGCCAGGCCCGGGAAGCCGGACATGAGCTCGAGCTTCGGGGCGGGCAGGGTGACGTCCTCGGCCGGGAACGGCGTCACCACGGGGGCCAATTGCCCGCGCAAAAGGACGAGGGGGTCAGTCCGCACCCCCGAGGCTGGTGCCTCTAGCTCCATTCGTACCCTCCGCCCAGGCGTCCCCGCCGCCTAGAGCACTAATGGTGTCCGACCACACAACGTGACGGACAGGGCCGAAAGTCCCTAATGATCTCAGGACCATCGGCCCTGGCGGCGGGGGGGAGCCGGCCTCCTCCGACGGGGGGCTCCCGGCCGCCCGGCAGGCGGTGGACGTGAATCCGGCCACCAAAGAGCCCGTTCACCGGGCTGCGGTCGGCTGCCACCTCCCCACCGGAGCCTCCCAGGGGCTTATTATCACGTTGCGTGGGAATAATGGGTTCATCAGGCGGTCGTTTGACCGCAAATCGTGGTAACAGGCGCCCAAAGCGGTGCGGGAACAGGCAATTCGTCCCTGTCGTACGACCCCGTCGCTCCGTAGTGTGCCTTTCTGGCCCGCTTTGGTGGAGGATTGACGATCTCGGGCGTGGCCGGGCCCTGACCGCCCCGGGGGTCCCGGCCGGGTCGGAGCACCGAAACAGGAGTTCGAGGCTCGTGGGATCAGGCGCAGCGTGAGCACCGTCGCCTCCCCGGTGGACGGTCAGACGGCACGGGTGGTCGTCGTGCACGACTACCTGGCCGCCCGTGGCGGCGCCGAGCGGGTGGTGCTGGCCATGCTGGGCGCCTTTGCGGACTGCCGGCTGCTCACCAGCGTGTACAACCCGGCCAAGACCTTCGCCGAGTTCGGCCACTACCACGTCGAGACGTTGCCGTTGCACAGCAGGGTGCTGCTCGAACGCGATTACCGGTTGGGCCTGGCACTGTACGGAGCCGCCTTCCGGCGCGCCGAGGTCCACGACGTCGACGTCGTGGTGTGCAGCTCCAGCGGCTTCGCCCACCAGGTCCGCACCGACGTGCCCAAAGTCGTCTACTGCCACAACCCGCCCCGGTGGCTGTTCCAGGAGCGCGACTACCTGCGCCGGCGGCTCGGGGTGGAACGCATGGCGTTGGCCCTGTTCGGCAGCAGGCTGCGCCGCCACGACCTGGCCGGCGCCCGATCGGCGACCCGCTACCTCGTCAACTCCCAGGTCGTGGCCGAGCGGGTGCGCAGCGCCTATGGCATCGAGCCGGTCGTCGTCCATCCCCCCTACGGCATCGGGCCCGGCGGTCCCGAGGCCGCGGTGGCCGGCGTGCCCGAGGACTTCATGTTGCTCGTGGCCAGGAGCCGGCGCTACAAGCACGTCGCCGTGGCCATGGAGGCCGCTCGACGGGCGCGCCGACCCCTCGTGGTGGTGGGTGCCGACCCCTCGACCCGGGAACGCCCGGCCCACGTCGTGGCGGTGGGAGCAGTGGACGACGCCCGGCTGCGCTGGCTGTACCGGCGGTGTCAGGGGGTGCTCGCCGTTGCCTTCGAGGACTTCGGGCTGACACCGGTGGAGGGCCACGCTTTCGGCAAGCCCACCCTGGCCCTGCGTCGCGGCGGCTACGTCGAATCGATCGTCGAGGGGCTGAACGGGACGTTCATCGATCACCTGGCGCTCGACGAGGTGGCGGCGGCCCTGCGCCGGTTCGACGCCGGCGCCTACGACCCCGTCGCCATCGCCCACCGCGCCGAGCGCTACAGCCCGGCCAGCTTCAGCGCCCGGTTGCGCGAGCAGGTCGCCGCCGCGCTGGCCGGCGTCAAGGCCGACGCCGGTTCCGTGGCGGGTGGATCCACGGAGCTCGCTGCTTCCTAGTTGACTGTGGTGGGTGAAACCCCACCGGCGCCGTCGTCGGCTCTTGCTGGCCGTGATCGTGCTCGTCGTCGTCTGGGGAGCCGCCGTGGCCCTCACCATGGTCCGGGGCCTGCTCGACGCCGATCACGGGATCCGGGCGGTGCGCAGCGCCCAGGCCCAAGAGACCACAGCGGCCATCACCTCTCCCCGGACCGTGGCGCTCCTGCGCCGGGCCCGCGGCGACTTCGCCTCGGCCCGGGCCGAGTTCGGCTCGTGGTGGCTCGGACCGTTGGCGGTGATCCCGGTGGTCGACCGGCAGTACGACTCCGTGCGGGACCTGGCCACGGCGGCCGAGCAGGTGGCGGGGGTGGGGGCCGACTCCCTCGACCGGGCCGGTCGGCTGCTGCGCGCCGGTGACCCGGGCGGGGCGGCCCGGGTCTCGCTGCTGGACCAGCTGGCGGCGCTGGC